>NZ_JBKVXZ010000011.1:0-72788 GCF_046973065.1 Flintibacter sp.
CTGACCTCTTGAATGCCATTCAAGCGCTCTCCCAGCTGAGCTATACCCCCATATAACCGGAAACCCTTGATTTTACTGAGTTTCCGGGGTTTTGATTAAATTGTCATTTCCTCGCGTTGAGGGGTCGTCACATGCGGTTGCTGGCGCTCCCAGCTGAGCTATACCCCCAAGTGGTATGTCCTGCAACGGACAACAACGATATATTACCAGATGTTTTCCCTTCTGTCAACATCTTTTTTCAATTTTTTCATTTTTTCTTTTTTGGGGGAACAGGCACCCAAAAAGCACATGTTCCCCCAAAGAAAAACTTAGTCCTCGCCGCCCATAAGCAGGTACATAACTGCCTTCTGAGCGTGCAGGCGGTTCTCCGCCTCGTCAAAGATTTCCTCCGCGTGCTCTTCAAACACGTCGGCAGTGATCTCCTCACCCCGGTGGGCGGGCAGGCAGTGCTGCACCATGCAGCCGGGGTTGGTAAGAGCCATCAGCTCCTTGTTCACCTGATAGCCCACAAAGGCCTTCTCACGGATGGCCTTCTCCTCCTCCTGGCCCATGGAGGCCCACACATCGGTGAACACCACGTCAGCGCCCACAGCGGCCTGCTTGGGATCGCGGCAGAGGGTAAACTTAAAGTTGGGGTCGCTCTTGGCAAAAGCCAGCACATCGGGATGGGGATCGTAGCCCTCGGGGCAGGCCACTGCCACTTCCATGCCGGTCTTCAGGCCACCCACGATCAGGGAGTTGGCCATGTTGTTGCCGTCGCCGATGTAGCACATCTTCAGCCCTTCCAGCACCGTCTTATGCTCCCGGACGGTCATCAGGTCGGCCAGCACCTGGCAGGGATGGCAGAAGTCGGTCAGGCCGTTGATGACAGGGATATTGGCGTGGGCCGCCAGGGTCTCCACTTCCTCCTGGGCAAAGGTACGGATCATGATGCCGTCGCAGTAGCGCAGCAGCACCCGGGCGGTGTCCTCTACCGGCTCGCCCCGGCCGATCTGGCTCTCCTTGCTGGAGAGAAACAGGGCGTGACCGCCCAGCTGGTACATGCCGGTCTCAAAGGAGACACGGGTACGGGTGGAGTTCTTCTCAAAAATCATGGCCAAGGTCTTACCCTTGAGCTTATCGTGAGCAATACCATGCTTCTGGCTAAATTTCAGCTGGTCGGCGGTGTCCAGGATCTTCAGGATCTCCTCGCCGGTCAGGTCCAGCAGCTTCAACAGGTCTTTTTTCATCGTCTATTCCCCTCTCCAGCGAAAATCAGTGGGTCAGCATGGTGCCGATGCCCTCGTCGGACAGCAGCTCCAGCAGAATGGCGTGAGGTACGGTGCCGTCCAGGAAGGTGGCGGACTTGACGCCGGAACGCACCGCCTCCACACTGCAGTTCACCTTGTGCACCATGATCTGAGAGATTGCTCCGGAGCGGATCAGAGCGGGCACCTTGGACAGATGCAGCTCGGGCATGGGGGCGCTGGGAGCATCGGGATTCTGCAGCATAGACTCCTTGTCAGTGAGCTGGATGAGCTTCTCCGCACCCAGAGCCACTGCCAGCTTGGCAGCCGCCACATTGGCGCTGACAGAATAAACGTTAGCCAGACCGTCCGCTCCCTGAGCCACGGTAGCGATGACGGGGATATAGCCCTGATTCAGGAAGCTGTTCACCATCGTCACATCTACCTTCACCACCTCGCCGGTGCGGCCGTAGGAGGGGCTGATGGTCTTGGCGGAGAGCAGGCCGCCGTCGATGCCGCACAGGCCAATGGCCTTGCCGCCCTTCTGATTCAGAGCGGATACCAGGCCCTTGTTCACCTTGCCGCACAGCACCTGCTGCACAACGTCCAAAGCGTCGTCGCTCACACAGGGATAGCCATCCTTGTACTGCAGCTCCATTCCAGCGTCCTTCAGAGCCTCCTTGGCCTCAGGGCCGATGCCGTGGACCAGCACCACCTTGATACCCACCAGGCGCAGCATGATGATGTCCGACATCACCGCCTCCCGCAGTTCCGGGTCGGTCATGGGTACGCCGCCGCAGTTGATAACTACTATCTTTCCATTATACTGCTGGATGTAAGGCAGGGCTTCGGTAAGCACTTTTGCACGATCCAGATTTGCATCCATAATAAGTTCCTCCCTCTTTATGTATGAGCCGGGCCCGGTCACTCCACCCTCAAGCCGGTGGTTTCCGGGAAACCCAGCATCAGATTCAGATTTTGAATGGCCGCCGCAGCCACCCCTTTGCCCAGGTTGTCAAAGCGGGCGGTGAGCAGGGTCTGCTCCTCCCGGCCGCAGACGGTGATCTCCAACCGGTCGGTGTTCGCCATGGTGTTGGATACCAGCCGGGGGCCTTGTGTTCCAAAGGGTGCCACCGATACCAGCGCTTGATCCTGGTAGTAGCTCTGGAGCATCTCACAGATGTCCTGGGCCGTGGGCGTTCCCCGCAGCAGCCGGTTCTGCAGGGTCACCGAGGTGGCCATACCGCTGTACATGTCGCTTAAAATGGGGACAAACACCGGGGGATACTCCAGCCCGGCGATATGCTGCATCTCATTGAGATGGTTGTGGCGCAGCTCCAGAGAATAGAGAGCCGGGGCCGCCAAAGCCGGATCCCGGTTGGGATCCTCAAACTCAGCGATCATGTCCTTTCCCCCACCCGAGTAGCCGGTAATCGAGAAACAGGACACCGGATAGTCCGGGGGCAGCATCCCCATCTGTACCAGCGGGGCTACCGTGGAGAGAAAGCCTGAGGCATGGCACCCGGGGTTTGCCACCCGCTTGGAAAAGCGGATACGCTGACGCTGACCGGGGAGCAGTTCGGCAAAGCCGTACACCCAGCCCGGCGTAGTACGGTGGGCTGGAGAGGTATCGATGATGCGGGTGTTGGGGTTATCCACCAGCTCCACCGCCTGGGCCGCCGTCTCCTCCGGGAGACACAGAATAGCCAGGTCCGCCTCGTTGAGCAGCTTGCGCCGCTCTTCCACATCCCGGCGTTTCTCCGGGTCAATAATCAAAAAGTCCAGGTCGCTGCGGCGGGACAGCTGCTCATACAGCCGCGCTCCTACCACGCCGCCCTTTCCGTCAATAAATACCTTTGGGTTCTTGCCCATGAGGATCATCCCTTTAAGTGGTGTAAGAGGGGCGGGGCCCTCTCCGTTCCCCATTGTACCCCCCGTCCCTCCTGACCACAAGAGCCTTTTTTACTTCTGGGGCTGATGCTCCTGGATAAATTCCTCGATCAGAGAAATCTGCTTGAGCACCGACTCCTTGGCAGGACCACCGTAGACGGTACGGCCGTTGACGCAGTGCTTGAGGGCCATGGCCTCGTACACGCCCTCATCGAAGAGGTCACAGATAGCCCGGAAGTCCCGCAGAGTGAGGGTATCCAGGGTCTCGTGGTTCTTGATGCACAGGTTGACCAGCCGACCCACGATCATATAGGCCTCCCGGAAGGGCAGACCCTTCTTCACCAGGTAATCGGCGCAGTCGGTGGCAGTGATGAAACCGCCGTCAGCCGCCCGCTCCATGTTGTGCCGCCGCACGGACAGGGTGTTCACCATGGCCGCAAACACAGGCAGACAGATTTCCACCGTGTCGATGGCGTCAAACAGAGCCTCTTTATCCTCCTGCATATCCTTGTTGTAGGCCAGAGGCAGACCCTTCATCATGGTCAGCAGGGTAATGAGGGAACCATACACCCGGCCAGTCTTGCCCCGGACCAGCTCGGCCACGTCGGGGTTCTTCTTCTGGGGCATGATGGAGGAGCCGGTGGAGTAGGCATCGTCCAGATCCACAAACTTGAACTCCCAGGAGCACCACAGGATGATCTCCTCAGAGAACCGGGACAGGTGCATCATCAGGATGGACAGGGCGGAGAGCAGCTCGATGGCGTAGTCACGGTCAGAGACGGAATCCATGGAGTTGTCGGTGGGCTTCTTGAATCCCAGAGCCTGAGCGGTGGCAAAGCGGTCGATATCATAGGTGGTGGTGGCCAGAGCGCCGGCACCCAGAGGGCACTCGTCCAGCCGCTCCAGGCAGTCCTCCAACCGGGTCACGTCCCGCTTGAACATGTTGGCGTAAGCCATCATGTAGTGGCCGAAGGTGGTAGGCTGAGCCCGCTGCAGGTGAGTATAGCCGGGCATAACGGTATCGGTGTGCTCCTTGGCCTTCTCCACCAGCACCTGCTCAAGATCCAGGATCTTCCCGATGATAACAGGGATTTCCTCCTTCACGTACAGGCGGGTATCCACAGCCACCTGGTCGTTCCGGGACCGGGCGGTGTGCAGCCGCTTGCCGGCATCGCCGATGCGCTGGGTGAGCAGAGTCTCGATGTTCATGTGGATATCTTCGTTGTCCACGGAGAACTCCACCTTATCCGCTTCAATATCCTCCAGGATGGCCTTCAGGCCGTCCACAATCGCTTCCACCTCATGCTCCTCGATGATGCCCTGCTTACCCAGCATCTGGGCATGGGCGATGGAGCCGGCGATGTCCTGCTTATAGAGCCGGGCATCAAACTGGATGGAAGAGTTAAAATCATTGACAAGAGTATCGGTCTCCTTCTGGAACCGACCAGCCCAGAGCTTCATAACATTCTCTCCTTTGATATGCGAAGAGCGAATGACCTGCGGCCATTCGCCTCGCAGAATTTCCGCCGCAGCAGAAATAAATTTTTAAGCAGTCCGAAGGCGAAGTAACTTCGCCTTCGGACTCATATTATTCCGTTTCGTCTATGCGTGACGGCCCAGACGCTTACTTCAGCTTTCCCTGCTCCCGCATGGCCTGAACAGTATCGGGCAGGCCCCACAGGTTGATGAAGCCGGTGGCATCGTCCTGGTTGTAGTCGCTCTCCTCGAAGGTGACCAGATTCTCAGAGTAGAGGGTCTCAGGAGAGGTGACGGAAGAGGTGATGATGTTGCCCTTGTAGAGCTTGAGCTTTACAGTACCGGTAACATGCTTCTGAGTGTCGAAGGCAAAGGCGGTGAGAGCCTCCCGCAGGGGGGTGAACCACTTGCCGTTGTAGATGAGGTCGGCAAAGTCAACCGCCAGCTTGCTCTTCATGTGCTTGGTGTCCTTGTCCAGGGTGATCATCTCCAGCACCTCGTGAGCCTTATAGAGGATGGTGCCGCCGGGAGTCTCGTACACGCCCCGGTCCTTCATACCAACCAGCCGGTTCTCCACGATATCCAGGATACCGATGCCGTTCTCGCCGCCCAGCTTGTTGAGCTTGCGGATGATATCGCTGGCCTTCATCTTCTCACCGTCGATGGCAACGGGCCAGCCCTTCTCAAAGTCCAGGGTCACATAGGTGGCCTTGTCGGGAGCCATGGCAGGGGACACGCCCATCTCCAGGAAGCCGGGCTTGTCGTACTGAGGCTCGTTGGCGGGATCCTCCAGATCCAGGCCCTCGTGGCTCAGGTGCCACAGGTTCTTATCCTTGGAGTAGTTGGTCTCCCGGCTGATCTTCAGGGGCACGTTGTGAGCCTCGGCGTAGTCGATCTCCTCGTCACGTCCCTTGATGTCCCACTCTCTCCAGGGAGCAATGATCTTCATCTCAGGAGCGAAGCGCTTGATGCCCAGCTCGAACCGGACCTGGTCGTTACCCTTGCCGGTGCAGCCGTGACAGATGGCGTCGGCGCCCTCTTTCTTGGCGATCTCAACCAGCCGCTTGGCAATGATGGGCCGAGCAAAGGCGGTACCCAGCAGGTACTCCTCATACTTGGCGCCCATCATCATGGAGGGAACGATGACATCGTCCACCATCTCATCGGTGAGGTCCTCGATGTACAGCTTGGAAGCGCCGGTCTTGATGGCCTTCTCCTCCAGTCCCTCCAGCTCGTCGCCCTGACCCACGTCAGCGGCAACCGCGATGATCTCGGGGTTATTGTAGTTCTCCTTCAGCCAGGGGATGATGATGGACGTATCCAAACCGCCGGAATAGGCCAGCACTACTTTTTTAATCTCACTCATGATCTTCTTCCTCCCAATTCTTTGGTTTGGCCCATCGGAGGGGCCTTCCTTTGTGTTGGCAATAGTCTACCACCGAGAGAATAAAAATGCAAGATTGAATTGGTATAATTATTCGGTATTTTCATTGTTCTTTCAGTGCATAACGTATAAAAATGAATATTTTCTGTTTTATTCATCCGTTTATTTCCATTGTTTAGAATTATTATTCATTATATCGCATTTTAAAATTATTGACAAACAATAATTTATATGGTATCTATAAGTTAGAATTATCGAATAACAATAATCATGGAGGTGCATACCATGAAAGCACGCCGTATAACCGGGCTGATCTGTGCCGCTGTTCTGGGTATTTTGGCCGGATTCTGGGGTGGAAGCGGGACTGGCGAGGCCTTATTTTCCCTGTCCACCCAGGCTGGCGAGGGACTGCGGGCGTTGTCCCTCACCGGATTTTTGGGCAATTTGTCTGCCTGGGCCATCATACTGGCTGTGAGTTCTCTGCCGCTGCTCCTACTGAAGCTTCCCAAAGGACGGGGCGCACTCACCGGGACTGATACTCTGCTCCCCCTCAGTTCCCTGCTGATTTTTTTAGCCCTCTTCTTTTCTGTCAACCCCACCCTGCTCAGCAATCCACTGCCTGAGTACCGGATCTTGGGAGCGGCAGGCGGCGCCCTGTGTGCGCTGGTCTGCTGGCTGGTGCTGCGGCTGCTGGAGCCTCTGGACCGCCAGGATACTGCCGATCTGGCCCGACTGCTGTCGGCGCTGCTCACCGCTTGTGCCCTGGTGCTGGTCTTTGCCGTTGCTTTCCAGTCCACCTTCTCCCTTCTCACAAAAACCCAGGCGATTCAGCAGGGAAATACCGGTGCACCCGCCGCTGCTCAAACCACCATTTGGATCCACGGCCTGCTGGCTCTGCTCCATGCCATCCCCAGTCTGTTGGGAGGAATCGTTCTGCTTTGGGGCAGTGATCTGGCCCGCATCATGGTCCACGAGCCTTTTGAAGCGGAATCCCTGGCTCAATGTGAAAAAACCGCCCGCGGCTGCCGTCAGGTCATCCAGACCGCCGTCCTGCTCTCCCTTGGAAGTAATCTTTTCCAGCTGATGGTAAGTTCCCTCCTCACCAGCCAGGAGTACTCCCTCTCCCTTCCCCTCTCCACTCTGGCTCTGGCTGCCGCTCTGTTCCTTTTGTGCCGCTGTATTCAGCAGGGCAAGGCACTTCTGGATGACAACCGTTCTATTATATAAGGGGACAGCCATGGCAATTACGGTTCATCTCAGCGAAGTGCTGAAGGCGCGGAACATGACCTCCAAGGAGCTATGTGCCAAGGTCGGCATTACCGAGGCCAACCTGTCCATTCTCCGCTCCGGCAAGGCCAGCGGCGTGCGCTTTCACACCATCAACAAAATTTGCTACTACCTCAACTGTGACGTGGGAGATATCCTGCGCTTCGACGGACGATTGGAGGAGGACGATGAATAAACGGTTTCGGACAGGCATTTTGATTCTGATTCCCGTTATCCTGCTGGCTCTGCTCAGTCAGATCTCCCTGGCCCAGCCGGAGGAAACTCACGCTTGGGAAAACCATCTGGTGGGTTTTTATCTGGTTCGGGAGACCATGAATTCCGGCCCAACCTCCATCGGCGATCCCAAGGCCGGCTGGGAGGAAAAAGGAAGCAGCTCCGTCCACGCCAACGGTCTCACCTTTTCCATTCCAGATATGATTCTCAAG
This sequence comes from Flintibacter sp., assembly GCF_046973065.1. Taxonomy (NCBI): domain Bacteria; kingdom Bacillati; phylum Bacillota; class Clostridia; order Eubacteriales; genus Flintibacter; species Flintibacter sp. The sequence goes on from NZ_JBKVXZ010000011.1 coordinate 7,689, forward strand.
GCCAAAACCGATGAACAGAGAGAGCTGTACTTTCCCAATCTGGAGGGCCGACGCTTTTTCTTGGCGAAGGAGTATTATAACCCCGGCAACCTGGAGGAGTTTGCCTACCGACTGTACTCCGACCTGGAATCGGAAGGCCTTCACATGGAAGTCACCGACCTGGGGACCAACCACACCGTCTCCGGCACACTCTACTACACCGCTCCCCTTAATGATCCGGCCTGGACAGAGGACAACCAGATTTGGGCTGCCTATCAGGTCTGGCAGGAACCAGACGGCACCGTCTACCTGGAGGATGGCGGCAACAGCTATGGCGGCACTTTGGATTGCAGCATGACCAAGACGGTTACTTATCAGGAGGCCCGCAACGGGCAGACCACAGAGGAAAACACCCTGGACCTCACGATCAACTTTCGCTACATTTCCCGCCTGGAGCAGGTCACAGTGGAGCAATTTACCTCAGACAACCAGCCTGTGGCCTCCAGAACCATTCCCGCTCAAGAGGTGTTAAACGGCCTGTCTGAGCTCTCCATTTCTCTGGAAAGCAATGCCGCGTACACCCTTATCTGTGAGCATTATGCGGATGGCACCATGCAGCGCACCTTGCTGGAGCGGGAGGATGCCCCCGTCTCCCACACCTGCTGGGCGGCGGAGGAGAGCGGGCTGACCATCCCCCTGTTTCTTACGCTGGAGCCCTGACCGCCGCGCTCCCGTTCCTCACTTGCTGCCGCGCAGGCCAGATTCTGCGTGTTCACGGATCATAGGAGGAGAACAATGAAAAAGTTTCTGCGAAGGACCATCCCTCTCCTGATTCCCATTCTTCTGCTGGCTCTGTTCAGTCGGGTCCCTCTGGCTCAGCCGGAGCAAACCGTCCCAGAAGAAGCCCGTCTGGTCGGCTATTATCTGCTGCCAGACGAACTGGTGCCCCCCAACTGGGAATCTGCAGAAAACGGCTGGGAGGAATACAGTTCCCGCATAGCCTATATCAATGGCTTAGAACGCATCCTTCTGCCCTAGACTGTTCTGAAAGCCCAGAAAGACGAGGATGGGCAATACCGCTTTCCCGGCCCGGAAGGCCGCCGTTTCTTCCTGGTCCAGGAACAGAACATGGTGGACGGCAATCCCGAGGCAACGGTTGAGCTGCACTCTGACCTATCTCAGGATCGCTACGAGCACGGAATCAATGTCACAGAAAACAGCACGTCCTACATTTTATCCGGTACCCTTCACTACACCACCCCCCTCGCTCGTATAGAAGATCAGAGTTGGAGTCCCTACTACGTCTATCAGAGTTCCGATGGGATTGTTTATCTGGTCAACGAAGGAGGCGGCACAACCGGTGCGGGCGGTATCACATTGAATACGAAATATTCCGAAACGCTCGACGATCAAGTAACTCGGGAAAATATTCTGGATATCACCGTCAACTTCTCCTACGTCCCACACCTGAAGCAAGTCACCGTAGAGCAGTTTACGCAGGACCAGCAATCCATCACCACCCAAACCATCTCCCTCCAGCAGGTACTGGCGGGCCAGGATGCTCTGGACCTCACTTGGGAGGACCATGCCGCCTACGCTCTGGTTTCGGAGCAGGCCGACGACGGCAGCATCACCTACACCGCCCTGACCCCCAGCGAGGAAGATGCTGTCCATACCTCTTATTTCCCCCTAGACAGCGGATTGACTACTCCCTGTACCATTACCATTGGTTAAAAAGAGCCGCCTGCAAAAACGCAGGCGGCTCTTCATATTTCAAACTTTATTCCGGGCGCTTGGCCAGCAGGTACCCTACGGTGAAGGCCAGGGGCGGCAGAAACAGTCCCATGATCTCCTGACTTGCCTCACGGGCAGCGTAGGTAATTCCACTAATCTTCTCCAGCAAAAGAGGAACCCCTGTGGCCAGTATGGTTCCATCCAGCAATAGTTTCTGGAACACCGTAGCCCCCAGGCCACAATTCCCACAGGCAACGATTCCGTGATACACCGCCAGTATCAGGGCCAGGAGAATCACATCCACTCCCGCGGCCATCCACAAAGATTTCACGGGGATATAAGGTTGCTTCTTCCGGGTCAGGCCGCCAGCCATCAAGGGAATGAGCAGCGCTATCATAATGGCTGTTACGTCATACCACAAATCGCTGGTGCCCATAAAATACCACAGGATCCCCAGCATCATCCAGCCGAACAGCAGAACACTGGTCACTACGTGTCCCGCCCAGAAGCCCACCAAGGCAGGAATCATTTGTTTTTTCATTCCGGTCTGGCCTCCTCCACCGGAGAGTAGGCCTCCTCTTCACCCCAGGGTTGTTCCTGAATGCAGCCGTTCTCACCGATACTCCCCCGCCACAGCACCTGGCTCAGTGACCGGTCGTAGCTGTCTTTCAGAGAAAGAGCCAGAGTGATCTGATCTCCCACCTTTAAATTCAGACCGCTCAGGTCCACCTCCGGTCTCCAGTACATAGAAAAATAGGTATCATTTGCATTCTCCACACTGGCGCTGGGGATGTCCTCCACCCAATGGTCCAGCTTGTCGTTGACAAAGACGCCTAGCTGGGCGTTCACGTAGATGGGTTCTGTGAGCAGAGACATCTGGTCGAAGGTCACGGTGTACTCCAGCGGCACTACGGTTCCCTTGGGCAAATGTCCTTTCTCCAGCTTTTTGTCCGTATAGGGGGATGCGTAGAGTACCCGATGCTCGGGCTGCAAAGAGTATCCCTTCCGCATTTGAATGACCTGCCCCACCGTCTGAGTGCGATTCTCTCCGTCTATCTGGAAGGTGAGAGAGAAGTCAATGGCGTCGCTGAGAGGACAGGTAATCCGGGCAGAAAAGGTCTCGCCCCCCTGGTTCTCCGCCTGAACAGAGACCGTTTCTCCCGCGCTGCGGGCAGCCAAAATCACTGGAGTGTCCGCTGTGCGCTGTCGCAGTTGGACGTTCAGGTCAAACGTAGCCGTATTTTCCCACAGATTTACCTCTACCGCTGTATAGTCGAATGACTCCACCAGACTGGTGACCTGCTGGAGGGCGGCATTCACCTGCTGCTCCACCGCGTCGCTCACCGTGTTTTGAATCGTCATCATCTCATCCGTCATATGGCTGACAGTATGGTTGAGATCCCGGACCCACTGGGCAGCCACCGAGGCCAGCACCAGTACCACCGCTGCCGCCAGCACCCAGGGCCATTTCCGCCGTTGCCGCCAACCCTTAGGACGGGGCAGGGACTCAAGATACTTCTTTGCAATCGTCTCGGCCATCTCCAGCTACTCCTGGGTCAGCTCCCGGCTGGGCGCGGTCTCCTCTTCCAGCTCCAGCAGCTGGGCCAGGGTAATGCCGAAGGCTCGGCTGAGAGCCACACAGTTATTTACATCGGGTAGGGCACTGTCGCTCTCCCACTTACTTACCGCCTGGCGGGATACTCCCACCAGTTCTCCCAGGGCCTCCTGAGACAGCCCCCGCTCCCGGCGCAGGGCTGCGATCCGCGTTCCTAATGTCATGATCTTGTCCCTCCTCTCTGGTTTGACGGTAGCAAAAAGGAAGGGAATCGGCAACCAAATCTCCCTTCCTTTTTGTCAACCAAAGCTTACATCGCCGGTTTTTCTAACAAATTGTCTGCTTACACCTTGGTCATATGGGCGGCGGCGGACTTGAGCATGAGCCGCTTGGTGCCCACGTTGTCAAAGGCAATCTCTACCAGGGCGTCGCCCCCCATTTTCTGGATGGACAGAATCATGCCCTGGCCAAAGGCCTTGTGACGCACCATATCTCCCTTATGGAAGGCGGACAGGTCGGCACCGCCCTTGGGTGCAGCCGAGGCACCCATAGCCCGGGAGAATCCGCCGTAGTCCCGGCGCTGAGGCGCCCGGGGTTCCGGCCGCTGGTCATAGGGACTGCGCTCCGGCTTGGCATATCCGCCATAACCAGAGGTGCGGGAGGGCATCCCACCCCAGCTGTCGCCCCGATCCAGGAAATTCCGGCCGGAGCGCTCCAGGTGCTCCGGGGGAATCTCCTCCAGGAAGCGGGAGGGACGGTTGGCGCTGGTGCGGCCAAAGAGCATGCGCTGGCCTGCACAGGTGAGGTAGAGCTTCTCCTTGGCCCGGGTCATGGCCACGTAGCACAGACGCCGCTCCTCCTCCATCTCGTCGGGCTCTCCGATGGCCCGGATACCGGGGAAGATGCCCTCCTCAGCTCCCACCACAAAGACCACTGGGAACTCCAGGCCCTTGGCCGAGTGCATGGTCATCATCACCACGCAGTCCTGGTCCGGGTCGTGGCTGTCCAGGTCGGTATACAGAGCGATCTCATCCAAAAAGCCTGCCAAAGTGGGCTCGTCCCCGGCGTTCTCCATATATCCCCGGATGGAGGTCAGCAGCTCCCGGATGTTCTCCAGGCGGGTACGGTCCTCCACCGTGTTCTTGGTCTCCAGCATGGCCGCGTAGCCGGTGCGGATCATCATCTCCTCATAGAATTGGTCCAGAGGCAGAGTAGTCAGAAGCCCGGTCAGCTCCCCCATCAGGTTGGTAAAGGCCGCCAGCTTGGCCGCTGACCGCTCCAGTTCCGGATACATCCGGGCGTTATCGATGACAGCGTAGAGAGAGGCCCCCTCCCGCTGGGCGATGGCCTGGGCCGTCTCAATGGTCTTGGCTCCGATGCCCCGGGGCGGGTTGTTGATGATACGCTGGAGGCGCAGATCGTCCTCCGGGTTGTTTAGCACCGCCAGATAGGCCGTCATATCCTTGACCTCGGCCCGGTCAAAGAACCGGGTGCCGCCGATAATGCGGTAAGGAATGCCGCTGCGCTTGAAGGCGGTCTCCAACTGGTTGGACTGGGCGTTCATCCGGTAGAGTACCGCGTGGTCCTTCCAGACACGGCCCTTTCCGAAATCATCCAAAATCTGATTGGCTACGTACTGCGCCTCGTCGTTTTCGTTCATGGCAGTGTAGACCTGGAGTTTCTCCCCCTCCCCAGCCTTAGTCCACAGCTCTTTGCCTTTTCGGCCCTGGTTGTTGCGGATGACCGCATTGGATGCCTCCAGAATGTGCTTAGTGGAGCGGTAGTTCTCCTCCAAACGGATGGTGCGGCAGCGGGGGTACTGCTTTTCAAAGGAGAGGATGTTCTCAATGGTGGCTCCCCGGAAGCGGTAGATGGACTGGTCGTCATCGCCCACCACGCAGAAGTTCTCATAACCCCCCGCCAGGGTGGAGGCCAGCAGATATTGCAGATTATTGGTGTCCTGGTACTCGTCAATGAGGACGTAGCGGAATTTCCGCTGGTAATAGGCGCGCACCTCTTCAAATTGCTGAAGCAGCCGCACCGTGTGCAGGATGATATCGTCAAAGTCCAGGGCGTTGGCCTCCCACAGCCGGTGCTGGTAGTGGGTATACACCTTGGCGATTTTATTCAGGCGGTAGTCTCCACTCTTTTCGCTCTGGGCGGCGTAGTCCTCTGCCAGCAGCATCTGGTCCTTGGCCCGGGAGATGTAGCCCAGGACCGACCGGGGCGGGAACTGTTTGTCGTCCAACTCCAGTTCCTTGAGGCAGTCCTTGATGACCCGCAGGGAGTCGTCGGTGTCGTAGATGGTAAAGGAGGAGGCAAAGCCCAGCCGCTCAATATCCCGGCGCAGGATGCGCACGCAGGCTGAGTGGAAGGTGGAGGCCCAGACGTCCTCCGCCTCAGGGCCCAGCATGGCGGACAGGCGGTCCTTCAGTTCCCCGGCGGCTTTATTAGTAAAGGTAATGGCCAAAATCGTCCAGGGAGCCGCAGGGTCCAGGGCACACAGGGAGACCATTCTGTCCCGGTCCCCCTCTCCGGTTTTAGCGTAGGTCTCCAAGAAGTCCAGGTCCTCCGGAGAGACCCATTCGGGCACTTCCGCACTGTCCGAACCCCGGCCGTAGCGCATCAGGTTGGCAATGCGGTTAATCAGTACCGTGGTCTTTCCGCTGCCCGCTCCTGCCAGCAGCAGCAGAGGTCCCTGGGTCGTAAGTACCGCCTTTTGCTGCTCCGGGTTGAGGCGGGCAAAGTCCCGGGCAATGGCCGCGCGGCGCGCGGCAGCAAAACGTTGTTCCTGTTGATGATCCAGCATGGTGATCCGTCCTGTCTTTATAAGATAATTCGTGTCCTTCATTGTACCGAAAACCCGTCCCCGGGTCAACCGTGTGCCGCGCTTTGGTTTCCTCGCATTTTTTTGGTATGGTTTGTCCTTCCCGGGCATATACTTCCATTGAAAGTTCTGATATTGCAGGATAAGAATCCTCATCCTGCATCGACGCTTTCCTACATCCCGGACAAGCCCACATTTTGCAACTAATTTGTAACTCTTTTTTCATTCCCATGTAATCGCTTCGAAACCACCATGACAGCCCTATTTGATATACTGTTTATAATCCAAAGAATGAAAGGAGGGTTCCGCTGTGAAAAAGCTGATCCTGTCCCTGACTATTGTTTCCCTTCTTATCTTCCCCCTGGGCGCTGCCGCTCTGACCCAGTCTCAGCAGGAATCCCTCCCCGCCGTGTCTACCGAAGAGGTCCACGGCAACGTGCCCGCCCAGACCAATGCGGCTCAGGCTATGACCCCCGCTGTCCACGCTCTGGTGTTGGCTATGACGGAAAACCACCTGGACTACGATCCCAGCGACAGTGAGTTTCTGTGGACCAGCCTGTACTACATGCTCAGCCTCTATGGCCAGATGGATGAGCGGGCAGAATTCACCGACGACACCATGATTCTCCCCTCTGAGATGGTCCGGGACTATGCTGCCGCGCTCTACCCCGATGTGGCTCAGCTCCCCGAGATCCCCACTCCCATCTCCCAGCGGATCGCTTACTTCGCTTCCGATGACTCCTATCATCTGGCGCGGGGCGATGAGGCTCTCATTCAGGTCACGGTGGATGACACTCAGACCCAGGACAATGGACAGGTAATCCTCTCCGGCCGGATGACCGCTCTGGAGGATGGCAGCACCCTGTACACCTTCCAGTCCACCTTGAGCCCCCGGGACACCATGTTTGGTTTTATCATTGATTCTTTGACTATCTCTGCGTGAGTTTCTCCTTTGGAAAGACGCCCGATGTGAAACCATCGGGCGTTTTTCCTGGCCTTCCCCGGCTTTCCCCTTGTGATTCCCGGTTTACTGTATTATAATAGCTGTGCGTTGGCGTCCGCACCGAGTATGCGGGCTGAAATTTGTATTTTTTGAGGTGTTTCTCTATGAACCCTGATATCCATGATTATATCCGTCCCGGCAAGCGCGCTCATCTGGTGGGCATCGGCGGCGTGTCCATGTCCCCTCTGGGCGAGGTGCTCCACGGCGCAGGGGTAAACATCACCGGCTCCGATCTCCACGAGAGCGCAACCGTAGCCCATCTGCGCTCTTTGGGCATCCCCGTGGTCATTGGCCACCTGCCCGAGAGCGTACAGGGAGCAGACTGCGTCATCCGTACCGCCGCCGTCCACGACGACAACCCCGAGATCGCCGCCGCCCGGGCTGCCGGTATCCCCGTCTTTGAACGAGCCCAGGCCTGGGGCGCCATTATGCGCCACTACCAGAACGCCCTGTGCGTGGCAGGCACCCACGGCAAAACCACGACCACCTCCATGTGTACCCACATCTTCCTGGCCGCCCAGCGGGATCCCACCGTCATGATCGGCGGCGTACTGCCCGCCCTGGGCGCGGGTCACCGGGTAGGTAAAGGAGACACCATCATTCTGGAGTCCTGTGAGTACTGCAACTCCTTCCTCTCCTTCTTCCCCACCGTAGCGGTCATCCTCAACGTGGATGCTGACCACCTGGACTTCTTCAAGGATCTGGAGGATGTGAAGCACTCCTTCCGCCGTTTTGCTCAGCTGGTGCCCCAGGGTGGCTGTGTGGTAGCCGATGGGGACGACGCCAACACCATGGACGCCCTGAAAGATCTGGACAAACCCATGCTCACCTTTGGACTGGAGCAGGGGGATATCCACGCGGCCAACCTCACCTGGAACAAGGGGCTGCCCACCTTTGATCTGATCTACAAGGGTGAGACTCTGGGTTCCATCTCTCTGCGTGTGCCCGGCATCCACAATGTGCGCAATGCGCTGGCCGCCGCCGGGGCCGCTCTGCAGCTGAATGTCCCCGTGGAGGCCATCCGGGAGGGTCTGTACGCCTTCGGCGGCGCAGGCCGCCGGTTTGAGCACAAGGGCGAGTACCACGGCGCGGTGGTCTATGATGATTACGCCCACCATCCCCATGAGCTCCAAGCGCTGCTGTCCACCGTGAAGACTCTGGGCTATCAGCGGGTGATCTGCGCATTCCAGCCCCACACCTACACCCGCACCAAGGAACTCTTTGACGACTTTGTGGAGGTGCTCAAGCTGCCCGACAAAGTACTGCTGGCTGAGATCTTTGCCGCTCGGGAGACCGACACTCTGGGCATCTCCTCCAAGGACCTGGCCGACCGCATCCCCAATGCAGAGTTCTGCCCCACGCTGGAAGATGTGACGGCCCGCTTCAAGGAGCTGGCCCAGCCCGGCGACCTGCTGATTACTGTGGGCGCAGGAGACATCTATCTGGCCGGAGAGGCTCTGCTGAAGCAGGCGTAATGCCCTCTCTTGAATATTGACACAGAAACGCGGTGCGGAGAAGAATCTCCGCGCCGCGTCTGTCTTACATCTTATACATCTGGCTGATGTTCTCTACATACTCTGCCATGGTGTTCACAACGTTCTCAGGCTCCAGCACCTTGGCCCGCTTCCCGAAACCGCAAAGCCAACCGAAAAACTGGGGACTGACTACCACCTGAATCCGTACGGTGAAGTGCTCCTCATCCTCGGGCACCAGCATGACCTCCTGGCCCAGCCGGTCCAGCACCGCTCCCACCAGCCCCCGATCAAAACGCAGGCGTACCCACACGGGTTCTCCGGAAAACATGCCAAATACCTGCCGGGCATACAGTCCCATGTCCAGGGCCGCATAGACCTCCTGGCCATCCCTTGGCTCCTCGGTGGTGCCGATCTGAGCCATCTTGTCCACCCGGAAGTGCTTAATGATCCCGGCCTGGGAGTCAAAGCCCACCAGGTAGTAGTTCTCATCATCCCAAGTAAGGGCGTAGGGGCTGATCACATACCAGTCCCCATTCCGGCGCAGCTGCCGCTGCTTTTCCATGTTGTACTCAAAGTAGTGAAAGCGGATCTTTCGGTTGGCGGCGATGCCCCGGTGGATCTCATCCACGTTGTAGTAGATGGATTCGTTCATGGTCTTGATCCGGTTTTTCACAAACACCTGCCGGTTGAGCTCCCGGGCCTGGTGGACACTGGCCAGCCCCTCGATTTTTTTAATGAGGCTCATGGTCTTTTTCTGCGTGATGAACTTGGAGGACTGTACGCTGTCCACCAACAGCTTCAGCTCAGGCAGTTCAAAATCCCGTCCGGCCACATAGCAGCCGCTGTTTCTTCCCCGTCCCGTCTGCACCAGGTCCAATCCATAGGTGCGCAGGGCCTCCAGGTCGTCGTAGATGCTTTTGCGCTCGGCGGAGATGCCCCGTTTCCCCAGTTCCTCAATGAGCTGTGCCACAGTGACCGGGTGGTATTCATCGGAATAACGCAGAAGATAGTCCATAATATATAAGATTTTCAACTTTTGAAAGGGTGCGCGGGCCATGCCTCTCCCTGCCTTTCTTCCCGTCTCATCTGCTGTACGGTATCGTTGCTTTTAGTTTAGCAAAGATCAAGTCCAATAATATGGACTCTTTTATCTGCTTCCCATGTCCTGCGTTCTGTGGTACAATGGCTCCAACAGCCCGGGACAAAGGAGGCATATGGGATGAACCGTCCGGAGCACTACGAAAGTGATCTGCTGTTCTACTTTGACGGCAAACCACGGGAGTTCTCCCTCTATCAGAGGTTATTTGAATCCGTGGAACAGGCCTTCCCCGACGCTTCGGTCAAGGTACAAAAAAGCCAAATCAGCTTTTACTGCCCCAAACTGTTTGCCGCTGCCTCTATCTCGGTACGCCGGAAAAAGGACTGGCCCCGGGAATGTCTGCTGGTGACCTTCGGCCTGGAGCGGCAGGTGATCTCTCCCCGCATCGCCGTAGCGGTGGAGCCCTACCCAAACCGCTGGACCCACCATGTGGTGGTCTCCCAACCGGAGGAGATTGACGGCAAACTGCTGGACTGGCTCTCCCAGGCGTATCAGTTTTGCCAGATCAAAGGCTTCCGGCGCTGAGTTATATCCAGTATAGGGCAGACCGGCCGCCTTGGCAAGGCGCACAGCCGTCTGTTATCCCAACACTACGAGGACCACATATGCAAATTATCATCTCACCTGCGAAAAAAATGGTGGAGGACCGGGACAGCCTGGCTCCCCGTTCAGTTCCCCAGTTTCTGCCCCAGACCAAACAACTTCTGAAGGTCCTGCGGGCCATGTCGCCCCAGGAACTCCAGCGTCTCTGGGGCTGCAACGACGCTATCGCCCGTCTCAATGTCCAGCGGCTGGAGACCATGGAGCTGGAGGGTGACCTCACCCCCGCGATTCTCTCCTACCAGGGGATCCAGTACCAGTACATGGCCCCCGGCGTGCTGGAATCCCAGGCTCTGGACTACCTCCAGGCGCATCTGCGTATCCTCTCCGGGTTTTACGGGGTGCTTCGTCCCTTTGACGGCGTCACCCCCTATCGGCTGGAGATGCAGGCCAAGCTGGCTGTGGAAGGGGCAAAGAATTTGTATGAATTCTGGGGCGACCGTCTGGCACAAACGCTGGCTGAGGAGGACGGCTGGGTGCTGAACCTGGCCTCCAAGGAGTATAGTCGCGCCGTTGCCCCCCACCTGCCCCAGGGGACGGAACTAATCACCTGCCGTTTCGGCATCTGGAAGGGCGGCAAGCTGGCCGAGCGAGGCACACAATGTAAAATGGCCCGAGGCGAGATGGTCCGCTGGCTGGCTCAAAACCAGATCACCCGCCGGGAAGACCTGCCCGCCTTTCAGGGGCTGGGCTACCGGTTTGACCCGAGCGCCTCTACCCCCACCGAACTGATTTTTTATACGGAAGGAGAATAAACCCAATGTTGGAAGTTGGAACGAAAGCCCCCGAATTTACCCTCCCTGACCAGGATGGCAATCCTGTCTCCCTGTCTGATTTTCTGGGCAAGAAGGTCGTGCTCTATTTCTATCCCCGGGACAACACCCCCGGCTGCACCCGCCAGGCCTGTGCCTTTGCCGGCGCATTTGGCCAGTTCAAGGCTTTGAACACCGTGGTCATTGGCGTGAGCAAGGACTCCACCGCCTCCCACCGGAAGTTTGCCGATAAGTATACCCTGCCCTTCACGCTCCTCTCCGACCCAGAGCTCACGGTGCTCCAGGCCTACGGCGTGTGGCAGGAGAAAAAGATGTATGGCAAGGTGAGCATGGGAGTGGTACGCTCCACCTATCTCATCGATGAGCAGGGCATGATCCAGGCAGTTATGCCTAAGGTCAAGCCGGACACCAATGCCGCGCAAATTCTGGAGCTTTTAAATCAATAAGGTTTGTTTTAAAAAACAGATCGGGCTTTTGCCCGATCTGTTTTTTTAATGGCTGGTATCCTGATATTCCGAGGGGCTGATGCCCACCACCTTTTTGAAGGTGGCGGAAAAATAGGTGATATCTTTGTACCCCACCTGCTGGGCCACCTCATATACCTTGACCCGGCAGTCCCGCAGCAGCTCCATCGCTTTGTGGATGCGGTAGCGGGTGAGATAATTGAGCAAAGTGTAATCGGTCTCTTTCTTAAAGGTATGACTCAGATGTCCCTCGCTGATGCCGATGGACTGGGCAATTTCCGCCACCGTAATGTTGGGGTTGTCGTAATGCTCTCCGATATAGCTCATCGCTTGGAGCACATATTTGCTCTTGTCTCCCTTTTTCAGCCCCGGGATGGCCGGCTCCCCCTGGGATGGTTCCATACGGCGGCGCAAAGCCTGCACGGCCTGCTCCAGCTCCCCATCATGAAACGGCTTGAGAAGAAAGTCCACTGCTCCCAGGCGCAGGGCGCTTTGGGCGTAAGCGAAGCTGTCGTAGGCGGTGAGTATGATGACAAAGGCGTTGTTTCCCGCCTCCCGCAGACGGCGCAGCATTTCGATTCCGTCCATTTTGGGCATCTTCAGATCGGTGATAATGAGGGTGGGGGCGTAGCGCTCAGCGGCCTGCAGTCCCTCTTCTCCGTTGGAGGCCTCGCCCACTACCACACAGTCCAGAGCGGCCCAATCCACTGCCAACACGATGCCCTTGCGGATCATCTCCTCGTCCTCCACGACCAGCACCTTCATCATAACGTTTCTTCCTCCCTTCGCAGCGGCAGGGTAGCGGAGATCACCGCGCCCTGGCCCGACGGGCCACAGGACAGATACAACCCGGACTCCTCCCCGTAATACTTACGCAAAATGGTATCCACATTATAAAGGCCCAAATGGCCTCGGGACAGCTCCCGGTCCCGGTGTGCATAGGCTCCCGCCATTTCAGGCGGCAGCCCCTTGCCGTTGTCCTCTACGGTGAGTTCCAGCATGGTGTCGGAACACTGGCGGGCACGCACAGTAATGCTTCCGTCCTTTTTCTCCTCCAGGCCGTGGAGAATGGCGTTTTCCACGATGGGCTGCAGCATCATCTTAGGTAACAGGCAGTCCTCCAGCTCTTCCGGAATATCCGTATGGAACTGAAACCCTCCGGACAGGCGGATGGTCTGGATCTCAATGTACCGCTCTACGATCTGCACCTCCCGGCGCAGAGGGACAAACTCGTCGGGCGAAATGCAAAAACGCAAAATATCCGCTAAGCTGGTGGACATAAGGGCCACCTGGGGCACCTGGTTGATTTTGCTGATCCACTTCATGGTGTCCAGGGTGTTACAGAGAAAATGGGGATTGAGCTGAGCCTGGAGCATGCGGATCTGCGCCTGGTTAAGCTCCCGCTGGTTTTCCACCAGTTCTTCCTGGTTGCGCTTTAACGCCTGCACCATTCCGTTAAACCGCCGGGCCAGCTCGCCCAGCTCGTCATCCCGGCCGGGCGGCACCTGAACGTTCAGATTATTCTGCACCACCTCATCCATGGCGGTGCGCAGACGCTGGATGGGGCGGAACATCTGGCGGCTGAGCTTTAGGCTCATCAACACAGAGATTCCGATACAAAACAGCGCACAGAAGGCGCTGACAGTATACAGCAGGCCCATGGTGGTGCGGTTCAGGGCCTGGGGCGTTCGCAACACCAAATAGAGTCCGGTGGGCTGGTGGTATTCCACCTGATAGGAGAACTCATCCCCGCTGCCGCTGAGAGGCTGCCCCGCCAATAGCCGCTGACGCAAAACAGGGGCCAGAGAGCTGGCCAGACTGGGCTGGGCACAATACACCGGCCGCCAGTAATGACTGAGCAGGATCAGGTCGTTCTGATTTCCATAGGCTCCCTCCATCAGCTGGCGCAGACCGCTCTGGTACAGGCTGACTACCAAATAGCCCGCCGTTTGACCGTCCCGGTCCTCCAGACATACTGCCCCCTGAAGCATGGGCTGGTTGGTCTGGGTCACATCCTGACAGGCGATGAGTTCCAGCTTTGTTTGCTCCCGCGCCTGCTGAAGCACCCCCCAGTTGGTGGGCAGTTGCTTTTGATCGGGCGCATTGTGGGTGGAATAGCGCCAGGTTCCCTGGGCGTCATACAGATCAAAGCGGGCATAGCTTCGGCTCTCCTGGGTGGCGCTGAACAGGCGGCTGTACACCTGGGTATCCTGAGCGTCCTGCTCCTGCAGCATCTGGACAAAAACCCGGTCCCCCCGGATCTGGCTGGCCGCTTTGGAGAGTCCCTCGTAGGTCGTGTCCAGAATGTGGGCCGCTCCGGTAAGATAGCCCGCCGCCTCCGCCTGGGCCGCATCGGTCATCCGCAGGCGAAAGATCTGCAGCAGCATAGCCGAGCACAGCAGCAGGGGTACCAGCGACACCGCTAAAAAGGCCACAAACAGCCGTCGGCGGAAGGAATGGGGCATGGATGTTCTCATAACTCCTCCTCCCCACCCAGATAGAAAGCCCAGCTCATGAGCAGGGATTCCCGCTCCCGGCTGGCCCACTCCACATCGTAGTCCACCAGCTTAAGTTCAGACAGAGGAACCAGGGTTTTCCCAGTCTCCACATCCTCACGCACCGGACGGCGGTAAAACTGCCGGGCCAGCAGCTGCTGTACGTCCAGACTGACGGTAAAATCCAAAAACTTCTCTGCATTCTCTCGGTGGGGCGCCCCGGCCACCAGGGCAGAACCGTCGGGAACGGAACTAGTCCCGTCGGAAGGATAGACCATCCCCAGGTCCTCCCCTGCTGCGATCCACTGCAGGGCCGTTTCCTCCAGAGTAATGCCTACCCAGTCGCTGCCCTGGGCCACCGCGCTGAGCACATCTCCCGAGCTGTCCAGCTGCCGGTCCTCCAGGCTGGCCGCCAGCTGAGGCAGACATTTCTCCGGAGGCTGCTCCATGGCATCCAGGTAGGTCACCAGGCTGGTGAAGCTGGACCCGGACACACTGGGGTCAGCAAAGGCGATTTTCCCCCGAAACCGGTCGGACAGCAGATCGGACCAGCTGGTGAGCCAAGTCGGGTCAACCAGCTTGGTATTATAGATCAGCACCACAGGAAGGGAAGAAAACGGCGTCCAAAGGTCCTTCTCCGAACGGTATCGCTCCGGAATCTGCGCTTTTTCCGAACAGGCGTAGGGCTCCAGACAGTCGGAATAGGACTCCAGACTCTCCACGCCGCCGCCAAACATCACATCGGCCCGAGGAGCCTCCCGCTCCTGCCGGATCTGCTCCAGAAGCTGGCTGCTGCCGCCGGTGACCACATCCACCCAGATTCCCGTGCGCTCCTCAAACTCCTTGACGATGGGCCACCACACTTCCTCTTTGTGGGAGGTATAGATAACCAGGCGCTCCTCCTCCGGCGGCATATATGAGGTATCCGCCGGTGTCGTGCTTCCGGCACACCCTGTAAGCAGGCACAGCAGCGCCGCCAATAGGGCGCCGGTTCGTCTCCTATTCACCTGCAGGCCCTCCCCTTTTAGAAATTCATCTAATTATAGCACGTTTTTCCAGGCTCTTTCATTAAATTTTCACAAGATTCTCAGTCCTTCATAAAAAAACGCAGTTTTGTCCCCTGTTCATTTGGACTCGCCCCGAATACAATAAAAGTACCATAGAACGTGGCGGTAAGCCAAGTGTTTTTGTTATTTTTTACAAAGGAGGAAACATCATGAAACGAGCACTGTCCCTGCTTCTGGCCGCGTCCCTCAGCCTAAGTCTGGTGGCCTGCGGTAAGACCAACGATTCCGGCACTTCCGGGTCCGGCTCCGGCTCCAAAGCTCCCACAGAGCTCTCCGAGACTCAGAAGATCATTCAGGAGGCCCAGGGCATGACCCTGGAGGAACTGGCCAAAAAGGCTATCGAGGAGTCCAACGGCAAGACCTTCTACGGCGTGGGCAACTCCAGCCGCGGCAAGAGCGCCCTTCCCCTGTTCATTGAGTACCTGCAGACCATCGACCCCAATTACACCATGGAGTTTGATTGGCAGCAGCCCAAGAACAACAAGATCTTCGATCAGCTCACCTCTGACTCGCTGAAGGATACCGGCACCTTTGCCATGACCCTCATTCAGGACGGTAACCAGATCGAGTCCAAGATGGTCCAGACCGGCATTCTGGACACCTTCATTCCCAAGGAATGGGCCGAGGCCAACAATACCACCGCCGAGGAGTATGAAGGCTTCCTGCCCCTGCAGACTCTGAACAAGATCTTCATGTACAATAACACCGGCTCCAAGACCTACGACAACTGCTGGGACTTCGTGGCCGAGGGCGAGCACGGTCTGTTCATGGACATCGACTCCGAGATCGTGGGCAAGAACTTCCTGTACATGCTCACCCGGGACGATTACGCCACCTGGCTGAAGGAGGCCTTTGATGCCCTCTCTGCCGACGAGCAGGCCTACTTCCAGCCCACCATCGACGCCATGGCCTCTGAGGCTGAGAGCCTGAACCTGGGCGAGAACGGCAAGTACGCTCTGGCTTGGATCAAGCTCTGGGTTGGCAGCTACAACGCCCAGACCGATGACGGCCCCATCTGCACCACGCTGGTTGATAAGTCCGCCACCGATCAGTTCGGCCTGTTGGTGTACTCCAAGCTGAGAAGCGTGGAGGAGTCCGCCTCCGTCTCCAAGAACAACATCACCGTGGCCGCTTACAACGACGGCTACACCGGCATCGGCGGCTTTGGCTACTGCCACTACCTGTTTGTCACCGACAACAGCCCTCTGCCCTGGACCGCCTGCGCCTTCATCGCCTACATGACCTGCACCGAGGACGGCTTCTCTGCCTGGGGCAAGGACATCGGCGGTTACTCCTCCAACCCCACCGTGGCGGCTGAGAACGAGGAGATCTATCACCACCAGACCGGCGGCATGGCCGAGGACGGCACCACCGTGGAGTTCGCAGCCCTCAACGACGCGGGTTACGACTGGTGGACCAAGGACGGCAAGCTGGTGCTGGAGGACCCCGAGTACTGCGCCTCTGTCTCCTTCACCGTGGGCAGCTGGATCGAGATGCTGGATAAGTACAGTGCCGGCTGATTTCTCTCCCGGAACCATTCGCCTGTCCGGGCCCTGCTTCCCCAAACGGTAATGTAAAAGCAGATCAAGGCGCCCTTGGACGCGCGTGACATCCGCCGCATCCAAGGGCGCTTTCCATCCCGGCAGAAAGGAGCCTGTTATGGATCAGATCACCGTTGCCCGGACCAATCGGTCCGCCGTGCGTCGGAATAAAATCAAAACCTTTTTCTCCAAACCCCACAACGTGATCCTGCTGCTGATGGGCATCGTGCTCACCTTCAGCACGGTGGCCCCCATCATCGCCATTGTGGAGGACACCTTTAAAATCCACCCCGGCACCATCGACGCCTACCTCACCGGAAAGGCTTCGGGGTATACGGTGGTCAACTACATCGACTTGTTCACCAGCGATAAGGCCATGATCAACCTGTGGACCCCCCTGCTCAACACGATCTGGCTGGCAGTGGGGACCTGCGTGGTATCCATTGTATTCGGTGGCCTGTTCGCCTTTTTGGTCACCCGCACCAATCTGGCCTGGCGCAAATACCTCAGTTCCATTTTCATCTTCCCCTACATCATGCCCCAGTGGACTCTGGCGGTAGTCTGGCAGAACATGTTCAACTCCAACGCCGTCACCGGAACCTCCAACGGCCTGCTGGCCGCCACCCTGGGCATCAACATGCCCCTGTGGTGGTGCAAAGGCCTGTTCCCCAGCCTAGTGGTGCTGGGCCTGCACTACGCCCCCTTCGCCTACATCCTTATTGGCGGCATCTTCCGCAACATGGACGCCAACCTGGAAGAGGCGGCCACCATTCTGGACACCCCCAAGTGGCGCATCATGTGCCGCATCACCCTCCCCATGGTCAAGCCCGCCATCCTCTCCACCATCCTGCTGGTCTTCGGCAGTGCCATGGGCTCCTACCCGGTGCCCCATTACTTGGGCCTGACCACCCTGGCTACCAAGTATATTTCCCTCAATTCCAAGTACACCGGCGAGGCCAGCATCCTGGCCATTATCATGATGGTCTTCGGCGTGGCTATTATGCTGCTCAACCAGCTGAGCCTCCAGAGCCGCAAAAACTATACCACCGTCACCGGCAAGTCCGGTCAGATCTCCAAGATCAACCTGGGCCGGGTAGGAAAATACGTCATCGCCCTGGTGCTGGTCGTCGTCACCTTCTTCACCAGCATCTTCCCCATCGTCTCCTTCGCCTTTGAGACCTTCCTGCCTAACCCCGGCGACTACTCCTTTCTCTACACCGGCGACACGGATAACCTCACCACCAAGTGGTGGGTCACCGATGAAAATATCACCGAAAACGGCATGTACGGCCAGAAGGGTATCCTCCACAACGAGACCATCTGGAACGCCTTTAAGGGCACCATCTGGGTCAGCGTGTGCTGCGCTCTGCTGGCGGGCACCATCGGTACTCTCATCGGTTACGCCGTGTCCAAAAACCGACGAAGTAAATGGGCCAACTATGTAAATTCCGTGGCCTTTCTCCCCTATCTCATGCCCTCCATTGCGGTGGGTGTGGCCTTCTTTATCCTATTCTCCAACGAACACATCAACCTGTTCAACACGTATACCATTCTGATCATCGTCGGCACCATCAAGTACATCCCCTTTGCCAGCCGCAGCTCCCTCAACTCCATGCTTCAGCTCTCCGGTGAAATTGAGGAGGCAGCCATCATCCAGAACATTCCCTGGATCAAGCGAATGACCCGCATCATCATCCCCATCCAGAAATCGTCCATCATCAGCGGCTATCTGCTGCCCTTTATGACCTGTCTGCGTGAGCTGTCTCTGTTCATGCTGCTGTGCGTGCAGGGGTTCATCCTCTCCACCACCCTGGACTACTTCGACGAGATGGGTCTGTACGCCTTCTCCAGCGGCATCAACCTGATTTTGATCGTCACCATCCTGGTGTGCAACACCATCGTCAACAAGGTTACCGGGGCCAGCCTGGATAAGGGAATAGGAGGTTAAACCATGCCTGAGATCAAATTAGAACACGTGACCAAGCGCTGGGGCAAATTCTACGCCGTAGACGACCTGGACCTGGTCATTGAAAACAACTCCTTCGTCACCCTGCTGGGTCCCTCCGGTTGCGGCAAGACCACTACCCTGCGTATGATCGCCGGCCTGGAGACCCCCACCAGCGGCCGCATCACCATCGGCGACCAAGTGGTCTTTGACAGCGAGCAGGGCATCAACGTCCCGGCTAACAAGCGCAAAGTGGGCTTTCTCTTCCAGAACTATGCCCTGTGGCCCAACATGACGGTGTACGACAACATCGCCTTTGGTCTGTCCAACATAAAGGAAGAACTCCCCACCGTGGACTTTGAATCCAAAAACGCTGCCCGCCTGGCGGAAATTCTGGAAAATCCCGGTGAGGTAGTTAAGATCCTGGAGGACTGCCGGGACAAGAAGGGCAAGATCGATGAGAAGAAAGCTTATATCAAGCTCATCGATGCCTTTACTCTGTCCATCTACACCGCCAAAAAGCTCTACGGCTATCACCTGGAGCAGGGCAAGGATATGTCCGGCGAGATCGCCTCTCTCCGCGCAAAAGTGGACTCTGCCCGGAAGTCCCAGACCCTTAACGGAAACTTTGAGGTCATGCAGAACGGTCAGGTGGTCACCCAGGTCCGCAAGCTCTCCAAGGAGGAGATCGACCTGGCGGTGCGCCGGGTCTCCCGCATCGTGAAAATCGGCATGTTCATGGACCGCTACCCGGCGGAGCTGTCCGGCGGCCAGCAGCAGCGCGTGGCCATCGCCCGCACCCTGGCCCCCAAGCCCACCGTGCTCTTTATGGACGAGCCTCTCTCCAACCTGGACGCCAAGCTGCGCCTGGAGATGCGCTACGAGCTGCAGCGCCTGCACGTGGAGACCGGTTCCACCTTCGTCTACGTCACCCACGACCAGATGGAGGCTATGACCCTGGCCACCCAGATCTGCCTGATCAATAACGGCGTACTCCAGCAGTACGACGCTCCCCTCACCGTATACAACCGGCCCAACAATCTGTTTGTGGCCGACTTTGTGGGCAACCCCTCCATCAACTTTGTGGAGGCCAAGGGAGCCCAGCGCCCCGACGGCGCGGTAGATCTGACCGTGTTTGCCGGACGGAAGGCCACCTTCCATCCCAAGGAGAGCTTGGACCTCAACCAGTGGTTCCTGGACCGGGACGCCCGGCAGGCCGCCCAGGAAGCTGCACACAAAGAAAAAGCCGCCCAGAAGTCCTACGTGGAAAAGGGAAACAAGGACGAGACCTTCCGCTACCACATCTCCACGGTGGTAGAGTACGATGACTCCCTGCGTGAGGAGCCGGTGCTCACCAACGAGGACCTGGTACTGGGCATCCGGCCAGAGTTTTTGGACATCGTGGATGACAGCTGTCTGGAAGGTGAGATCTACGGCGCCATGCCCACCGGTATGGAATCCACCATCAAGGTGCGCATTGATGACTTCCTGCTCACCGGCGTCATCTTTGGCAGTTCCCTGTTCACCATCGGTGCCAAGGCTCCCCTGTCCATCTCGGGCAAGAACATCATGCTCTTTGACCGCAAGAGCGGCCAGTGCATTGCGGTAGGCAGCCTGGAATTTGAAGCATAATATCGACATAAAAAATTGGGACGGAAGCAATGCTTCCGTCCCAATTTTTTATGTTTCTTACAGCCGCTGTTCCAGCTGATCCCGGATGGCCTCCAGGAAGGCCCGGCTGTCCACAGGATTGGCGGGAATATCTCCCTCCCACAGGCCGGCCAGGTCCTTGGTCATGGTGCCGCCCTCGATAGTAGCGATGCAGGCCTCATCCAGCTTGTCGGCAAAGGCACACAGGTCCTGAAGCCCATCCAGCTCACCCCGCTTGCGCAGAGCACCGGTCCAGGCAAAGATGGTGGCGATTGGGTTGGTAGAGGTGGTCTCGCCCTTCAGGTACTTGTAGTAGTGGCGGGTGACGGTGCCGTGGGCGGCCTCATACTCGTACTTGCCGTCGGGAGAGACCAGCACAGAGGTCATCATGGCCAGAGAACCAAAGGCAGTAGAGACCATGTCGCTCATCACGTCGCCGTCGTAGTTCTTGCAGGCCCAGATGTAGCCGCCCTCGGAGCGCACGACCCGGGCTACTGCGTCATCGATGAGGGTGTAGAAGTAGGTGATGCCGGCGGCGTCAAACTTCTCCTTGTACTCCTTGTCAAACACCTCCTGGAAGATGTCCTTGAAAGTGTGGTCATACTTCTTGGAGATGGTGTCCTTGGTAGCAAACCACAGGTCCTTCTTGCTGTCCAGAGCAAACTGGAAGCAGGAGCGGGCAAAGGAGTAGATGGAGGAGTCCTTGTTGTACTGAGCCTGGAGCACACCGGGGCACTCGTAGTCATAGACGGTCTGGCGGGAGAGCTCCTTGCCCTGCTCGTCGGTGAAAACCAGCTCGGCCTTGCCGGGGCCGGGCACCCGGTACTCGGTGGCCTTGTACACATCGCCGTAGGCATGGCGGGCGATGGTAATGGGCTTCTTCCAGTTCTTTACCACGGGAGAGATCCCCTTGACCATGATGGGAGTACGGAACACGGTGCCATCCAGAATGGCCCGGATGGTGCCGTTGGGGGACTTCCACATCTGGTGGAGCTTGTACTCGTCCATGCGCTGGGCGTTGGGGGTGATGGTGGCGCACTTCACCGCCACGCCGTACTTCTGGGTGGCCAGGGCAGAGTCCACGGTCACCTGGTCATTGGTACGGTCCCGCTCAGGCAGGCCCAGGTCATAGTACTCGGTTTTCAGGTCAATATAGGGCAGCAGAAGAATGTCCTTGATATCCTTCCACAGGATTCGGGTCATCTCGTCGCCATCCATCTCCACCAGAGGGGTGGTCATCTGGATCTTATTCATGGTCAAACCTCCAATAGTTTAGAAGTAATTTTACAGGATCATAGCCACAGCGAAGTTGTATACCGCGCTGACGCACACGCTGATGGGCACAGCCACAAACAGCAGGCGGTTAAAGAGCTTGTTGCGCTCCTCGTCGTTGCCGTAGGAGCCAAGGATCAGGCTGCCGCCGGAAGAGAAGGGGCTGATGGCGCTGCTCTGGGCACCCAGAACGGTGCAGGCAAACAGAACAGCGGGGCTCAGGCCGGTAGAGGCGGCCAGGGCGGGGATGAGGGGGAACAGAGCGGGGGTGACGACGCCGGTGGTGGAGCTGAAGAAGCTCATGAAGGCGGCCACGATGCTGAAGGCAATGGGCACCAGGAAGACAGGCACGTTGTCGCCGATCCAGGCGGACAGCTGCTCAATGGTACCGGCCTCCACAGCGACTGCAATGAGCATGCCGGCACCGGCAATCATCAGGATGGTGTTCCAGGGCACCTTGGCAATGATCTCCTTCTGAGGAGCCAGGTCCAGCAGCAGGGCGATAACGGTAAAGATCATAGCCACCAGACCCACATCGATCTTGCCGCTGATGGAAGCGATCAGCTCGTTGGAGGGCAGGATCATCTTCAGCACGGGGAAGACCAGAACCACCACCATCATCAGGATCATCAGGTTCAGAGTGGTGCGCTGCTTGGGCTCAAAGGGCTCAGGCTTGCGGAAGGTAATACCCTTGCCGATATTCCGGTTCTCCTTAAAGCCAAAGCGGAAAATGGTAATCAGAATGAGAGAGAATACGATGGCAAAGCCAAAGATGGTCATCTCGGTGGAGAAGGAGTCCAGAGGAGTCAGAGAGGGGTCCGCCTCGTAGGCGGTATCAATGAGGCCGCGGAACACCACACCCAGAGCCGCGGTGGGGAAGTTACCGCCGGCCAGAGCGCCGCAGTTGATGGCTACCGCGCCGGTGAGCTTGTCCATTTTGGACTCCTCACAGATGGCCATGGTGATAGGAGCCAGGAAGGCCAGAACCGTAAAGTAGGCCGCACCCATTACGGACAGGACCACAGCCACCAGGAACAGGGCGTAGGGCAGCATCCCGGGGAAGCGGCGGCAGGCGTACAGCAGGCTGCTGGACATCTTCTCCAGCGTTCCGTTGACGGCGGCAAAGTTATAAAACAGGGAGACCGCCAGGATCACGAACATGGTGCTGGTGGGCCACTCAGCGATCAGCTCCTTGGTCTTCATGCCCAGCATGAAGCAACCGATGATATAGGCAAAGGCGATACAGAAAAAGCCGGTGTTGATCTTGGTCTTATACCCCAGCACTACGGCCAGGGCGATGGCTGCAATGATCAAAATACTCACAGCAAATTACCTCCCTGTTTCTTCTCAGTCCTCCAGGCCCAGCAGCCCGGCGGGAATGGTATGAGTCATATGGTAAACCTGCTCCTCGGGGATGCCGTGGTCCACCAGATACTGCATGTACTCCTGCAGCGCCAGTTCCCAGTGGGGGTTCTCCACCTGGCCGCCGTCGGTATCCACCATCACGTGCTCATAACCCACGGTCTGGATGATCTCCAGGTTGGAGGGCAGGTTGCTCTTGTACTTGCCGCCGCCCATGTTCTGGGCGTAGCAGCGCTCCAGGATGACGTCGTAGTCCTTGACCATACGCACCTGATCCTCCACGCTCATGTTCACAAGCCACCACTCCGGGTGAGTGACCACGATCTTCTTGACTCCGGCCTTACGGGCGGCTTCCACCACCACAAAGCACTCCTCCGGAGAGACGTGGGCAGTGCCCAGCACCGCATCGTAGTCCTTGACCAGTTGGAACACATCGTTCATCTCAGGAACTACTTTTCCGTCCCGGACGACTTCCACACACTTCTTCATATCCAGATTCAGTTTTTCAATGTGGTTGCGGGCGGAAGCGGTAGGCAGCCAAACTACTTTGGCGCCCAGCTTCAAGGCAGTTTCCACCGCCACGGGGTTGATTCCGCCGATGACCTTGTTCATGGTAATGCTGCCGAACATAGTAAAGTTGTTGTTGCCGTGGTTGACGCGCTGGTTGTAGGCGTTACACAGGTAAGCCCGGTCCATGGTCATACCCTGATGGGTTTTGATGACAATGGCTCTGGCTCCCACCCGCACTGCCGCATCGGTGAGCTCAAAGTCGTCGTAAGCCCGGTGGCGCAGATCCGGATTGGTATGCACGTGCATGTCGATAACGCCTTGCAGAGATACTTTGTTCATGTGTCCGCTTCCTCTCCCTGTAAATTATTTTTGGGCAAATTCACTCGAATTCTCCCTTGTGTTTCTTCTATGTTTCAGTATATACTACATCTGTTATTTCGGAAGCGGCTATAATTTAATAGCTCCCATCGGAAAAACCGATGGGAGCTAAGAAAGGAACTTCTATGGAATTTCGAGATCTGCACTATCTCCTTGCCATTGCCCAGGCAAAGAGCATCTCCAAGGCCGCTCAGGGACTGTTTATGTCCCAGTCCAGCCTCAGTCAGGCTCTGCGTCTCATGGAGGACGAGCTGGGCGGCAAGCTTTTTACCCGCACCTCCACCGGAGTGCGCCCCACCCAGGCAGGAGAATTGATGATCCAGCGGGCACAGAAAATACTGGGTGAATATCACCAAACGCAGCAGATGATCCAGGACATGGAAAATCTGGAGGCCGGCCGGGTGGATTTTGGCATCAGCACTTTCCGGGGCGGCTATCTGCTTCCTCCTGCCCTGTGCCGCTTCTGCCAACGCTATCCCAATATCCAGGTGGAGATTCGGGAGGAAAACAGCATGGCACTGGAACAGCTGCTCATTGAGGGGCAGCTGGATCTGGCGCTGATTGCCCTCCCCCCGGTGAAGCTCAAAGATCAGGTGGATCTGCTGCTGCAGGATGAGATCCTTCTGGTGGTCTCCCACGACCACCCTGTCAACGCATTGAGTCGGGAATGTGTGCTGGATACCGGAGAGGTACGCCGCTATGTTGATGTGGAAGATACCATGGCCTACGATTACATCCTCAGCGACTATGACACCATTCTTGGCTCCCTGAGCCGGGCGGCTTTCTCCCAGCGCGG
Organism: Flintibacter sp.; assembly: GCF_046973065.1. NCBI lineage: Bacteria > Bacillati > Bacillota > Clostridia > Eubacteriales > Flintibacter > Flintibacter sp. The sequence goes on from NZ_JBKVXZ010000011.1 coordinate 32,214, forward strand.
ACTGGTACCTAAGGTGCGAAACGGCAATCTCACCGCTCCTTTTGCCGCCGCCATGGCCAGGGCTGGTCTGGGCATTGCATTTACCTACCGCTCCTGCCGGGAGGACTACCCCCACACGCAGTACTACTCTATTGGAGCGGAAGGGGTCTTTCTGGATCTGGGACTGGCCTTTCCCCCTGGGAACTATCGCTCCCGAGCCGCCCTCGCCCTGGCCGACACCTTAAAGCAATACTATCAGACACCTTGATCCCGTAGCCTGGGACGCGCCAACGCCTGTCGGGCAGTGTTCAAAAACTCCCTGGCCAGGAAGGACAGATCCTCCTTGCGCCGGTATCCAATGATGATCTCCATCTGGCTGAGTGGATCATCCAAAACGCAGTTGCAGGTTTCTCCTCCTGTTGTCAGGCGATTGATATGATATTCTGACAAAAACGTTACTCCATAGCCGCAGGCCGCCAGACGGTAGGAGGCCTCCAGGTTCTGGGTCTCCAAAATCACCTTTGGCTTGATTCCCGCATTATGAAGAAGCTGGCGCTCGATCTGTCCGGTGTGCTGGCTGGGCAGATGGAGCACAAAGGGCATATCCGCACACCGCTCCAGCCCGATGTGAGCCTGGCCATCCCGGTCGTAGCGGACATAGTCTGCCCAAGGGGTATCGCTGCCCACCACCAACATCATCTTTTCGTAGCCCAGCGTCTCATACTCCAGATGGATGGGAAAGCTTGGTTTGTTGATGATCACCAGATCGCAGGCCCCCGCCTGTACCTGATTGACCAGCTCCTTGGAGTGCCCCTCAGTCAGCCGAATTTCCGCCTTGGGAAAACGCCAGTGAAAGGGCGGGATGCAGGTGGGGATGATGTGGCTTCCCCGGCCTACCGGCACGGCCAGCCGCAGCAGACCGCAACCGGTCTCATTGACACTGTTCATAGCTGCCATCATTTCTTCCCGCTGGTGCAGCAGCTTTTTCCCCTCTCGGACCAGTACTTCACCCTCCGGAGTCAATCGAATCTTTCTGCCTTCCACATGGAAAAGCGCCATATCCAACCTCTCCTGCAGATGCTTTAAATACTGGCTGAGGGTGGGCTGAGTAATAAACAGGGACTGTGCCGCTTTGGTAATGGACCGCTGCTGCTCCACGGCGCACAGGTACTCAATATCCTTAAATTCCAGTTCCATGCTCTCTCCTTACATAGCATATCTTTATTGATAATAACGAATTGCATTGGTCTAACCTATATTTTGTATTATAAACCCCAATTTGATTCTTTACAACGCCGTTGTTATAATTTTGATCACAAAGCGGACCAGATTCCCATAAAAAGCACTGCGTGAGGAGGAAATTTTTATGATCCAGTTGTCCGAACACGGCGTGTACCTGCTCCATGGCAAGACTGTGATAGATGAGACTGACCATCAGCAGCTCACCGGCCGCCTGGGCAGCGTTCCTTCCAAAGATGAGGCCAAGAAGGGCACCATGGCCTACTCCATCCTGAAGACCCATAACACCGTGGATGACATGGAGCAGCTCTCCCTGAAGTTTGACTCCATGACCAGCCACGACATCACCTATGTGGGCATCATCCAGACCGCCCGGGCCTCCGGCATGAAGGAGTTCCCCCTGCCCTATGTGCTCACCAACTGCCACAACTCCCTGTGCGCCGTAGGCGGCACCATTAACGAGGACGACCACATGTTCGCCCTGTCCGCCGCCAAAAAGTACGGTGGTATCTACGTCCCCACCAACCTAGCCGTCATCCACAGCTACAACCGAGAGATGATGTCCGGCTGCGGACGGATGATCTTGGGCTCCGACTCCCACACACGCTACGGCGCCCTGGGCACCATGGCTGTGGGCGAGGGCGGCGGCGAGCTGGCCAAGCAGCTGGTAGGCCGCACCTACGACATTGCCTATCCGGAGGTCGTCGCCATCTATCTCACTGGCGAGCCCAAAAATGGGGTCGGTCCCCAGGACGTGGCCCTGAGCATCATCGGTAAGGTGTACGAGTGCGGCTATGTAAAAAACAAGGTGATGGAGTTTGTGGGACCGGGCGTCAAAAACCTGCCTGTGGAGTTCCGCAACGGCATTGACGTGATGACCACCGAGACCACCTGTTGGTCCTCCATCTGGACCACCGACGAAAAGGTGAAGGACTACTTTACTCTCCACGGCCGCCCTGAGGCGTATCAAGAGCTTACCCCCGCCGATGTGGCCTACTACGACGGCTGCGTATATGTGGACCTGTCCACCGTGGAGCCCACCATCGCTATGCCCATGCACCCCAGCTACACCTACACCATTAGAGAACTCCAGGAGAATGCCGCCGACATTCTTCACCTGGTGGAGGAGCGGGCCAACAGCCAGATCGCCAAGACCGCCCATCTGGATCTTATGAGCAAGCTCCACGCCGACGGCCACATCTACGTGGACCAGGGCATCGTGGCCGGCTGCTCCGGCGGAACCTATGACAACGTGTGCGCCGTGGCCAACATTCTGGAGGGTCAGAGCTGCGGCAACGGCACGTTCAAGATGAGCGTCTACCCCGGCAGCATGCCCGCTTATCTGGAACTGGTGAAGAATGGCTCCATTGCCAAGCTGGTGGAGTCCGGCGTTATCATCCGGGAGTGCTTCTGCGGTCCCTGCTTCGGTGCGGGCGACACCCCCGCCAACGGCGAGTTCTCCATCCGCCACACCACCCGCAACTTCCCCAACCGGGAAGGCTCCAAGCCCGGCGAGGGCCAGATGGCCGGGGTCGCCCTGATGGACGCCCGTTCCATCGCCGCCACCGCCCGCAACGGCGGCCGCCTCACTGCCGCCACCGAGCTGGATGTGGACTACTCTATCCCCGCCTACCACTTTGACGGCGGCGTGTATGCCAAGCGGGTGTACAACGGCTGGGGCAAGTCGGAACCAGAGGCTGAACTGAAGTTTGGCCCCAACATCAAGGATTGGCCCAAGATGCCTGCCCTCAGCGACGACATCCTGCTGAAGGTAGTCAGCCACATCACCGACCCCGTCACCACCACCGACGAGCTCATTCCCTCCGGCGAGACCTCCTCTTACCGCTCCAACCCCCTGCGCCTAGCTGAGTTCACCCTGTCCCGGAAGGACCCGGAGTATGTAGGCCGTGCCAAGGCTATCCTTGCTCTGGAAAAAAACCGGGAAGCCGGCAAGGCCACGGGCGACGAGGTTGCCTCTGTCTACGAGGCCCTGAAAACTTCTGGTCTCAATGTCGATCCCGCCAACACCGTCATCGCCAGCACCATCTATGCCAACAAGCCCGGTGACGGCTCTGCCCGGGAGCAGGCTGCCTCCTGCCAACGGGTGCTGGGCGCCGGAGCCAACCTGGCTCTGGAGTACGCTACCAAGCGCTACCGCTCCAACTGCATCAACTGGGGCATGCTGCCCTTCCTGGTCAAGTCCGCCGATGTGGTGGAAAACGGCGACTGGGTCTTTGTCCCCGGTATCCGCAAAGTACTGCTGGAGGGCGGCGAGGAGGCCACCGCCTACGCCGTTCATGACGGAACGGTTACTTCCTTCCACGTCTCCCTGGGCCATCTCACGGCACCCGAGCGCCAGATCCTAGCCGACGGCTGTCTCATCAATTACTACCAGCACTCTGCTCGGAAATAATCTGTTTGTCCCCGGAAGATACTGTTTTCGTATCTTCCGGGGATTTTTGTTTCCTTCTGAAATTCAAATCCTACTGATTAGAAAAGAAAAATTGACGAACCAAACAAAAATATAGTAGTATTGTGAGTGACACAGAAGAGGGGGCCATGCTCCCACTGTGATCAAATGAACCGAAATCACATTAGGAGGCCTCTTCATGAATCGAACTGTACTTCGCCCCCTGGCGGCTATCCTGTTAGTCTGCTCCCTTACTGCTTGCGCTCCTGCTTCATCTAACAGCGCCCAGAGCAACAGCTCCACTTCCAATACTTCTTCCTCTCAATCCCAGGCTGTCACCTTTACCGATGATCTGGGCCGCACGGTCACGGTGGATCATCCCCAGCGAGTGGCCGCTCTCATCGGCAGCTTCGCCGATATCTGGTGTCTGGCCGGAGGACAATCCACCCTGGTGGCCACTGCCAACGACGCCTGGACTTCCTTTGACCTGGGACTGGATGAGTCGGTTTTGGACCTGGGTGCCATCAAGGAGCCAAACTTTGAAGTGCTTCTCTCTGCCCAGCCCGATTTTGTCCTGGCCAGCTGCAACACTACGGCCAATGTGGACATGAAGGATTCCCTGGAGAAGGCCAACATTCCGGTTGCTTATTTTGACATTCAGAATTTTACCGACTATCTGCGCATGCTGGAGATCTGTACCCAGCTCACCGGATGCCCGGAGCGGTATGTCCAGTACGGCGAGGAGATCGGCAAGGAAATCGATCAGGCGGTGGCCCGTCAGGACGGCTCTCAGCCCACCATTCTCTGTATGCGCGCCACCGGCTCCAGCTGTAAAGTGAAGGGCAGCACGGACTTTCTGCTGGGCGAAATGCTGGCCGACCTGGGCTGCATCAATGTGGCCGACCAGGACAGCGCTCTGTTGGAGGACCTGAGCCTGGAAGCCATTATGGCCGCCGATCCCGACTACATCTTTGTAGTCCTCCAGGGCTCTGATCCCACCGACGCCCAGCAGACTCTGGAACGCACGCTTCTGTCCAATCCCGCCTGGCAGAGCCTGCGTGCGGTACAGGAGGGACGGTTCTATACGTTGGAGCACTCTTTGTACAATCTGAAACCCAACGCGCGCTGGGGGGAAGCCTATGAAAAACTGGCAGACATTCTCTATCCGCAGTAATTCCCGTACCGTCAAGGTATTTGGATTTCTGATCCTGCTCACGGTGCTGACCGCTCTGGCCAGCATCTGTTTTGGTCCGGTGTTTGTCTCCCCTGCTCTGCTGCCCAAAATCCTGCTGGGACAGCTGACCGGTACAACGGAGGCCAAAATCGTACTGCTGGCCCGCCTGCCCCGCACCGCCGGGTGCCTGCTGGCTGGGATGGCCCTGGCGGTGTCCGGTGCCGTGATCCAGAGCGTACTGCACAATCCCCTGGCCGCCCCCAACATTATCGGGGTAAACTCCGGGGCCGGGCTCATGGTGGTACTGGTGGGGGCTGTGGCCCCCTATGCCCTGTGGCTGACCCCTCTGGCCGCCTTTTTTGGAGCCCTGGTGGGGGTACTGGTGGTTCTGTTCATCGCAGAGCGCACAGGAGCCAGCCGCATCACCCTGGTACTGGCCGGTGTGGCGGTATCCAACATTTTCAGCGCAGGCATTGACGCGGTGATCACCTTCTTTCCCGATGCGGTCCTGGGCTATTCCGACTTTCGCATCGGCGGCCTGACCAATCTGTCCTTTGACAAGCTGCGCCCCGCTTTCTGGGTCATCCTGGTTGCCATGATCCTGCTGCTGTCTCTGACCAGCGAATTGGACATTCTCGCCCTGGGTTCCGATACAGCCCGCAGCCTGGGACTTCCGGTCAAACAGCTTCGTCTGCTCTTTCTGGCCCTGGCTGCCGCCCTGGCAGGAGCTGCTGTCAGCTTTTGCGGCCTTTTAGGCTTTGTGGGACTTATTGTGCCCCACATCATGCGCCGCTGTATCGGGGAAGACAGCCGTCCGCTGCTTCTCTCCTGTGCCCTGGGAGGTGCGGCTTTGCTCACCCTGTGCGACCTGGCCGCCCGGCTGCTCTTTGCCCCCTTTGAGGTCCCGGTAGGCATCGTACTGTCCCTGGCAGGAGGGCCATTCTTTATTTGGCTGCTTCTTCGGCAGAGAGGAGGCCGCATCCATGATTGAGCTTCAACATGTCAGCGCCGGGTACGGCTCCAAATTGGTAGTAGAGGACATCTCTCTCGCCCTGCGCCCCGGTCAGGTGCTTACTCTGCTTGGCCCCAACGGCAGCGGGAAGAGCACCCTTTTGCGCACGATTGCCGGGCTCCATCCCATGGCCGGCGGTCAGATCACCGTGGACGGTGTACCGGTCAAGGAGCTGACCCGCCGCCAGATGGCCCAGAAAATCACCTATATGCCTCAATCCCGCACCATCCCCAACATCACTGCCCGGAAGATGGTGCTCCACGGCCGTTTTCCCTACCTCTCCTATCCCCGACGCTACCGCAAGGAAGATTATGAGGCCGCCCGGCGCGCCATGGAGCGCTCGGACGCCTGGGAACTGGCGGACAGCCCCGTACAGAGTCTCAGCGGCGGCCAGCGCCAGAAGGTCTATCTGGCCATGGCTATGGCCCAGGAGACCCAGACCATCCTGATGGACGAGCCCACCACCTATCTGGACATTCAGCACCAGCTGAGTCTTATGGCCGTAGCCCAACAGATGGCCGGGCAGGGCACCGCGGTGGTCCTGGTCCTTCATGACCTGTGTCTGGCCCTGCGGTTCTCCGACTGCTGCGTTCTGCTCCAGGAAGGGCAAATGGTACAGCAGGGCTCACCGGAGGAAGTCTTCCAGTCCGGTGCCCTGGACCAGGTGTTCCAGGCTCATATCCGCCGGGTGGATACCCCGAACGGCTGGCGCTATTACTACGACTGAAAGGAGGCCCGTCCATGGCCTACTTTCCACTTTTCATAGACCTGAACCAGAAACACGGGCTGGTGGTGGGAGGCGGTCCGGTAGCTGCCCGGAAGATCCGCACCCTGCTGCCCTACGGCCCTCACCTCACCGTGTGCGCTCCCTCAGTTCTTCCGGAGCTGGAGGCTCTGCCCGGTTTGACCGTGCGGCGGGAACCCTTCTCCCCTGCCCTGCTGGAGGGTGCTTTCTTTGTGATTGCCGCCACCGATGACCGGGAATTAAACAGCCGCATTGCCCAACTGTGCCGAGAGCGGAATATTCCAGTGAATGTGGCCGACCCTGGAACGGAGAGCACCTTTCTCTTCCCCTCTGTGGTCCGGCGGGGACCTTTGACCGTGGGCATCTCCACCGGCGGCAAAAGTCCTTCCGCAGCCCACTATCTGAAAGAGCAGATCGAAGGGCTGCTTCCCGGCAATCTGGAGGACATTCTTCTTTGGATGGATGGTGTCCGGGAGGAACTGAAAGGCAGCGCACTGTCCCAACCTCAGCGCTCCGCCTGCCTCTCCCGGCTCTTTGCCGCCGCCCTCCAGGCCGGCGGTCCACTCACCCGGGAAGAGACGCAATCTTTACTCAGCTTTGAAACGGAGGAACTTCCATGAGCCAATCTACCGGCTGCGTCTATCTCATCGGCGCAGGCTGCGGCCAGGCCGACTTGATCACTCTGCGTGGACTGGAACTGCTGCGCCAGTGCGATGCAGTGGTCTACGATGATCTCATTGCTGACGAGCTGCTTCAGGCCGCTCCGCCCCAGGCCCGGCGCATCTACATGGGCAAGCGGCTTGGCCGCCATTCCGCTCCCCAGGAGGAGATTTCTCAAACTCTGGTGGAACTGGCCAAACAGGGCCTGCGGGTGGCCCGGCTCAAGGGAGGCGACCCCTTTGTCTTTGGCCGGGGCGGTGAGGAGGCGCTGGCTCTCCAGGCAGCAGGCATCCCCTTCCAGGTGGTGCCTGGTATTTCCTCCTCCATCGCCATTCCCGCCCTGGCAGGTATCCCGGTGACCCACCGGGGGATGAGCCGCGGTTTCCACGTGGTCACTGCCCATACCGCCCAGGGAGGTCGGGATGACTTTGACCGTCTGGCCAATCTGGAGGGCACCCTTGTGTTTTTGATGGGACTATCCCACCTTGGAGAGATCGCTCAGGGACTCATCTCTGCCGGCCGCTCTCCGGAAACTCCTGCCGCTGTGGTCTCCGGCGGCTGCGCGCCTCACCCGGCTACGGTCCGTGCCCCGCTGGGACAACTTGCTGCGGCCGCGGAACAGGCAAACGTCCAGCCTCCAGCGGTGATCGTGGTAGGGGAAACCGCCGCACTGGATCTTACTTTTTCCTCCGCCCGGCCTTTGGAGGGAGTGCAGGTGGCGCTGGTAGGCACTCCCATTCTTCAGCAGCGGCTGAACGACGCTCTTTCTCCACTGGGTGCCCGCTCCTTTGCTGCTCTGACCTCTCAATTGGAGGAACTGCCCTGCTCGTTTGACCTGAACATCTTGTGTGACGGCGCCCCCCGCTGGGTGGTGCTCACCAGCCAGAACGGAGTGGACTGTTTCTTCCGCCGTTTGGAGGAACAGAACATCGATCTAAGAAAGCTCCACGCCTGCCGTTTTGCCGCCATTGGCAAGGCTACCGAAGCCTCCCTGGCTAGCCATGGCATTCATGCTGACCTTTGTCCCCCGGTCCACACCACGCAGGCTCTGGCCCAGGCTCTGGTGGACACCGTCCCCCAGGGTGAGCCGGTATATCTGTTTCGCTCTGCTTTGGGCTCTCCGGAGCTGTACCGCCGTCTCGCGGAGCACACCCACACAGAGGACATCCCCCTATACACTCTCCGCGCCCCGGAGCTGGACTGTACTGTTTTGTGCTCACAGGTCCAACAAAGTGACTATCTTGTGTTTTCCAGTGCCAGCGGGGTGGACTTCTTTCTAAAAACCTTTGGTTCCATCCCAGAGGGTCCCGCTTGTGTGTGCATCGGTCCGGTCACCGCCCAAGCTCTGGCCCCCCACTGCAGCACGCCTCCTTTGATGGCGGGAGATATCTCCGCCTCTGGTATCCAGCAGACCATTCTGGACCATTGGTCTGCCCACAAGTAAAAAGACCGTTTGACCACTTATTTAAAGAGGGCCGCACAAATTGTGCGGCCCTCTTTAAATCGCATTACAGGAACGGAGACCTCTAAGCGCGGCCTACCTCATTCAAAAATTTTTCCAGTTCACAAGCGATTTCTTTGATCTGTTGAGAATCTTTATGCTTTAACGCATGTTTTTCTTTTTTTACCAATTCATCCAACCGCTTTTTCTGCTCTTTATCAGCCTTCTTCCGAATCTCCTGACTGCGATACATCAATGTTTCCAAATGCTCAGCTGCTTGAACCTCAGTCCTGGCCCGGGCGTCATCCTCCGCATAGCGCTGTGCCTCTCTGACGCAGCGCTCAACTTCTTCCCGGCTCAAATTACCCGACCCTTGAATGGTAATTTCCTGGCGCTTCCCGGTATCTAGGTCTTTTGCCGACACATTGACAATTCCATTGGCATCGATAGCAAAAGTGACCTCGATTTGTGGAACTCCCCGCGGAGCCCGGCGAATACCATGCAGCTTGAACTTTCCCAGGCTTTTATTTTGCCGGGCCATGGGCCGCTCTCCCTGCAGAACATGGATTTCTACTGAGGATTGAAAGCTGGCTGCCGTGGTAAAAATCTGACTTTTGGTAATGGGAATGGAGGTATTGCGCTCAATCAAGCGGGTACACACACCGCCCACTGTTTCAATTCCCAGTGAAAGGGGCGTAACGTCTACCAGCAGCAGTCCCTTCACCGCCCCCATCAGCACGCCGCCCTGCAGGCAGGCTCCCATCGCCACGCACTCATCCGGATTGATTCCTCGGAATGGTTCTTTCCTAATGAGATCTTTGACTGCCTGCTGCACCGCAGGAATACGGCTGGAACCGCCCACCATCAACACTTTGCTGATCTGCTGCACAGACAGATTGGAGTCCGCCAGAGCCGCTTTCACAGGTTCCATCGTCTGACGAACCAAATGATCTGTCAGCTCATTAAATTTTGTCCGGCTCAGAGTCTGCTCCAGATGGACCGGTCCCTGTTTTCCCGTGGCGATAAAGGGAATGCTGATTTGTGTGGTTACCATGCTGGACAGCTCAATCTTTGCTTTCTCTGCCCCTTCCCGGATGCGCTGCATGGCAAGCATATCCTTTGAGAGATCGATTTTATGTTCTTTCTTGAACTCTTTTACCAGCCAGTCACTGATACACTGGTCAAAATCATCGCCGCCCAGATGATTGTTGCCTGAAGTGGCAAGGACCTCGATAACTCCGCCGTCGATGTCCAGAATGGATACATCAAAGGTCCCGCCTCCCAGGTCATATACCATGATAATCTGGGGTTCTTCCTTATCGATCCCATAGGCAAGCGCGGCGGCAGTGGGCTCATTGATGATTCTCTGCACATTGAGTCCGGCAATTGTCCCGGCGTCTTTTGTCGCTTGCCGCTGTGAATCGGTAAAATAAGCGGGCACTGTGATGACAGCGTCTGTCACCGGCTCGCCAAGATAGCTTTCCGCATCTGCCTTCAACTGCTGCAGGATCATGGCAGAGATCTGTTCCGGTGTATAGCATTTCCCGTCCACATAGATTTTTCGGTCGGTTCCCATGTCCCGTTTGATGGACTGGATGGTCCGTTCCGGATTGGTTACTGCCTGCCGCTTTGCCGGATCACCGATCAGCCGCTCTCCCGTCTTGGAAAAGGCAACGATGGAAGGTGTAGTCCGTCCTCCCTGTGCATTGGGGATAATGACCGGCTCGGTTCCCTCACATACCGCCACGCAAGAGTTGGTGGTGCCCAGATCTATCCCGATGATTCTAGCCATATTACTGTGCTCCTTTGTCCTTTGATTTTGTCCTCTGCCAAAGGTGTATTACGGCAGATTCTCCGTTCCCTGGAAGGGCATAAACGGTCTCTCTCCCATTGCACCGTCCTGGGCTGTGTCATTCTCCTGCGGCCTGTCCTCATCCGGCTGTGTCTGCTGATTTGGAAACTCATCCGGGAACATCTGCTGGTATTGTTCAAACTGCTCCATCTGCCATCCCAACTGTTCCTGGGCCTGGGAGTAACCTCGTTGATCTCTCCGGGCACAAGCCCAATCATCTGAAACTCATGGGTCTTGGAGTATTCCTCACCGGATATATCGGCCGCCTGAGCCGTATAGTCCGGGACATCACTGTCCGGCACGTGAATGGTATAGTTGATTTTCGCCTCCACTTCCGTTTCAAAATAGAAATACAGGCCATTGCTCCCAGTTCCATAGGGATTTAAGATGGTCAAGGGCTGGGAAGCTGACCAGGTGACATCGTTCAAAGATTTCAGTTCTTCAATTACCTGGTGCAGACGCTGCTGCACCCCCAGGTCATAGTAAGTAAATCCTTCGGACTGGATATCCTGAGGCACCAGCTGAAGGGCGTTTAGCCCGTCTCCAAGATTGGCTTGCGTAATGTCAACATTCCACTCTGCGCTCTGGTCGACCACATTGCCGGTATCAAAGGACCAGTCTGTACGCACCGCCTGTTCCTGTGCGGTAAAGGCCTTGGAGATCTTCATGACCAAAAAAGGAATCAAAACGACCAGTAATGCCACAGCTGCAATGACCACCAGAAAGATGGTTCTCTTTTTCTTTGTCAACATAAGCTTCACCTTTCGCTTCACTCTAAAGAACATTGACTACCAGAAGGAGCGTTCCCAACGAGGTCAGGATCATTCCCGTCCACCGGTTCAGTGCAAGAGGACTGGACCGGGCCGCAATTTTAGCAGATGCCTGCGCCCAGATCAAGGTAAAAATCATACATAAAATCAGCAATCTGATTGGCGGAGTATCCCCCAGTGCAAAATGGCTGATTGCTCCTGTCAGCGCAGAGAATGTCATGACAAACACACTGGTCCCCACCGCTGTTTTCAGTTCATATCCCAACAGCATGGTTAGGACCATGAGCATCATCATTCCGCCGCCCGCTCCGAAGAAGCCGCAAATCAATCCCACCAACGCCCCTCCGGCTGCCCCCGCACATACTTTCTGCATACTGGAACGCCGGAGCATGGTATTTTTTGGCTCCAAGATGGGAAAGAACAAAAATCTTATTCCCAGAATCCAGGTCATAAAATGGAGAAGCCCCCCAGAGTACCGCTCTCCACATAGGAGGACAACCAGCTTCCCACTACTGTCATGCTCAGCACCCCAGCCATCATGACCATTCCGTTTTTTATGTCAACACAGCCGTTTTTTGCATAGGTTCGGGCACTTGCCGCACTGGCCAGCACATCGCTGGCCAGCGCAATTCCAATGGCCTGGTAAGCGGGAAGATGCAAAAAAGCCACCAGCATCGGGGTGATTACTGTGGCGGCACTCAGTCCGGCAAATCCGGTTCCCAACCCTGCGCCTGCTCCGGCCAAAAAACAGATCAGAATTTCAAAACAGACCTCACTCAAATCACGGTTCTCCCTTCTGCCGCGGCAGGGGCCAATTATTTTCCTCTTCCGATGCATGTCCGCTTCATACAGAAGATATGGCATCAACGTTTCGTTCCTGGTTGCACAGCCGCCGCGTTTGCAGATATAATAGGCATAAGTTTTACCGCCCCCGCCTTATGTCTTTCCGGCCAGGGTGCCCATTTCCGCTTATTCAAAATATCAAATGAACCTAAAGTGCCGCTAAAGATTCCCTCAAATTTTTGCCTCGGGTGCTGCATGATTTTTGTCCTGGGAGCTTCCTCTCCGTGCCCATCTTTAGTTTGTCTTTAGCGGAGTATGTTTATATGTCATTATCAACCGGAGGTGAAGAACATGAAGTTGCTGGTAGCAGAAGACGATCCCAAGCTTTTGAAATCGCTGGTCCATATTTTGGAACACAATCGCTTCAGTGTAGACGGCGTATCTAACGGAGAAGACGCCCTGGAGTACGGACAGACCGGCGAGTATGACGGACTGATTTTAGACATTATGATGCCCGGCTTGGACGGGCTGCAGGTACTGCAAACTCTGCGTCGGAACGGAATCAAAACCCCAGCTCTGTTTCTGACCGCCCGCACAGAAATTTCGCAGCGGGTAGAGGGTCTGGATGCTGGAGCAGACGACTACCTGCCCAAACCTTTTTCCACCGCCGAGCTTTTGGCCCGGATCCGGGCCATGCTCCGTCGAAAGGACACCTATCTGCCCGATCTGCTTGCTATTGGTTCCGTTATCCTGAACCGCTCCACCTACCAGCTGGTCTTTCAGGACAAGATCCAGACGCTCAGCGGCAAGGAATTTCAAATCCTGGGAATGATGATGCAGGCTCCCGGGACCATTATTCCAACAGATCGTTTTATCACCCATCTCTGGGGATGGGATACGAATGTCGACACCAGCGTTGTATGGGTCCACATCTCTAATTTGCGCAAGAAAATCAGCGCCATTGGAGCGCCCATGGAGATCCGCTTTATACGCAACGCCGGCTATGTACTGGAGGTCAAGCCGTGATTGGAGGTCTGCGCAAAAAATTCATATGCATCAGCACCATCTCCATTTTCGCGGTGTTTTCCATCATCCTTTCTCTGCTTTTAGTGCTTACCCGGGTCCAGATGAACCAGACTTTGGACACGCTCACCGATACCATCGCAGCAAACAACGGTTTTTTCCCAGAGTTTGATTCCTCTAAACCGCATACTCCTTCCCGATTTTTCTATACCGACGCCATTACGGAAGAGACCCGGTTCAGCACCCGCTTTTTTACGGTTTGGCTCAACGAGCAGCATGAAGTAACCGACGTCAATATAGATTCCGTTTCTACGATTTCCCAGTCGGAAGTGGAGCACTACGCATCGCAGGCAATGAACAGCACAAAAGAGCGGGGCTGGGTATCAGAATACCGCTATAAAATCACCTCTACGGAAGATGGAGCGATTCTGGTATTCGTCAACGGGACCATGTACAAGAATACAACAAACCTTATGTTGTTCACGATATTTCTTATCCTGCTGGGAAGTGCCGTATTGATCCTGACTTTGACGGTCATCATCTCCAAGCGGGTAGTACGTCCGGTGGCGGAAGGCTATGAAAAACAAAAGCAGTTTATCACTGATGCCAACCACGAGCTGAAAACTCCTCTTACGCTGATCTTATCCAATCTGGATATTCTGGAAGCGGAATATGGAAAAAATGAATGGTTGGATGATATCCGCAGCGAGGGGGAGCGTATGGGCCTGCTCATCAACCAACTGGTTACTCTGTCCCGTATGGATGAGAGCGACGCCCGCCTTCTCTATGCTGATTTTGATCTGAGTGGTGCCATCAATGATACCGTCTCTGAATTTCAATATCTGGCTGAGGAGCGGGGCCATATCCTTTTCAGCGACATTGCCCCCTCCCTCTCTTACCACGGAGATGAAGCGCTCATTCGCAAGCTGGCTGCCATTCTGCTGGACAACGCAATAAAATACTGCGACGCCGGCGGCAAAATCCAAGTCCGGCTCTACCAGCGGCGGCACCCCATCCTGACGGTGGAGAATACCTACGCTGAGGTAGACAATCTGGAGCTGGAGCGACTGTTTGACCGATTCTATCGCGCCGATCGGGTACGTACTTTTTCCGGCAGCTTTGGGGTCGGTCTGTCCATCGCCCAATCCATTGTCAAAAGCCATCGTGGAACTATTACCGCCTATAAAAAAGAGGGCTTGATTGGGTTCCGTGTCAATTTGAAATAGTCTTTAAACGTTATCCCATGCAAATGCCGAAAGGGCCGTATTGCAGCCGGAACATTCCGACTGCAATGCGGCCCTTACTTCTGTTTTTTAATTTCCCAGCGCACAGATCAGCTCCGGCAGCTGAGACAAATTTTTGATCACAAACTGGGCTCCCGCTTCCCGGAAGCTCTCCTCGACCTTCCGGCAGGCAGCCTCCCGCTCCTGGGGAGTCAGAGCCTCAAATTCCTCCTGGCTCAGCCCCAGCTCCGAGCTGCCCTCAACGACGCCCACCGTCCAAACACCGGCGTTGACGCCCTCTTTCACGTCGGAGATGGTATCTCCCACCTTCACCACAGTTCGAACTGAGGTAACACCCAGCTTCTGCATATTGGCAAAGATCATATAGGGATACGCAGCTGTTCTTTTACTTGCTTTGCGGCGCGATGACTCATCCGGCTTGCCAGGGTTGTACATGCGTACCGTATGACCAGGGCAGACAGAAGAATCCATATCATTTTTTTCCACACTTCCGGGTTTCCCCCAGCAGAAAGCTGGCTTAAGAAAAGCGCAATTCCAGACATCAATACAATATTGCAAAGTAAAGAAATCCACTGGAAAAGCACCTGTGCCGACACATATTTTCTGCTCTTACCCATGATGTGTATCAGCCGGTTGTTAATCATCCGTTTAGACCTCATTTCATTAGCGATAGCTAACTGATAATCATAATAATAGCTAACCGCAACGCGGTTAGCTATCCCTAACGCACGATATTGTAACAGAAACCTGTACCTGTGTCAATATATTTGCGGCTCCAGTTCACCTTCCTCCAAAGTCTCTCTCACATTCGACAAAACCTGTCCGCAGGTGATGCAGATCCCGTTGGGATCTGCATCACCAAAAAGAGAGACACACCGCTTGGTGTGTCTCTCTTTTTGGAATATTGAAACAGTATAGATGCCGCAGTTTCCAAGTTTGCACCCAAAACTAAATTGAAGCCCAGCGAAGCGGGTTCGATTTGGAAAGGAAGAGCAACGGCATGAGCGCGCTCTGACTTTTGTAACAAAAGTCGGAGCAAGCGCTATAAAGCTTGCTCCGACGTGGTACGGGTAGTGGGGGTCGAACCCACACGAATCGCTTCACAGGAACCTAAAGGTGATGTCACCCCAGTGACAAACAACAATTCTATGAACCGATATGGTTCCGTCAGTCTGCAACAATCGGCAGACGTTGTCCCAGTCGGGAAAGGAGTTCGTTAGTGATCGTACCGCATTGCCCAGCCACATCTTCTGCCCGAATCACTTCTCCTCCATCTGTTCCAATGATTGTTGCCACATCATCGGGCTTCACGCAAGGCACATCGGTCACATCCACCATCAGCTGATCCATGCACATTCGCCCCACCATAGGACAGCGCGTTCCGTGAAGCAGTACCTCTCCCCCTTGCTGGGACAGGCTGCGAGGCAGGCCGTCGGCATAGCCGATGGTAACCACTGCCAACCTCCGCATTTGATCCGCCCAAAAGGCCAAGCCGTATCCTGCTCCCTCGCCGGGCAGGAGGGTGCGCACCGAAGCTACCCGGGCGCGCAGGGAAAGCACTGGGTTCAGATCCAGCTTTCGTTCTGTGTGGGCATCATTGCTGAAGACACCGTAAAGGGCGATTCCTGCCCGTGCCCAGGAACATGGCTGAGGCGGCAGATTCCAGATGCCGTAGCTTGCCTGGATGTGGATTGCTCCCGTGTCCAGGCCGTGGGTCTTGAGCCATCGAACTGTTGCGTAAAATCGTTCTAATTGCGTGCAGGTAAAGGACATATCCTCCGCTTCCAGGCTGTCCGACACACACAAATGGGAAAATACCCCCTCGATATTCAGATTTGGCAATTCATATAAATGTTGCAAAGCCTTATGGTCCTCCGCCGGAATCCCCAGGCGATGCATACCGGTATCCAAAGCCAAGTGGACTGAGAGCGGCACACCTTGGGCGGCCAGCGCTCGGCCGTGATCCTCATCTGCTACCGTCTGGACGAGCTTCCACCGGCAAATCTGGAATGCCATACCCGGCGGAGTGTAGCCCAGAATCAGGATTTTTCCCTGGATACCCGACCTCCGCAGAGCGATTTCTTCCTCCAGGCAGGCCACTGCAAATGCTTTCACTCCCTCTGCTTCCAACCGCCGGGCCACAGGGATTGACCCATGTCCATATGCATCAGCCTTCACTACCGACATTAAACGGCAGCCAGGGGCCAGTGCACCCTGAAGCACCCGGGCATTGTGGGCCAGAGCGTTCAGATCCACTTCCCGCCAGGCCCGACTTGTTTCCTCACGCATATCCCGCTCCCCCTTCCAAAATCCGGGGCGGCTGGGCCACTACGGTGCATCCCGCCGGAATATCCTGACACACTACCGCTCCTGCGCCGATCTTTACTCCGTCGCCGATACGGATATTCCCCACCAGCACTGCACCCGCTCCGATGAGACACCCATTTCCCACAACAGGGGCACGACGCTTTACCTCCCCGATGGTGACATTCTGATAGATCCGACATCCCGCGCCTATGGTGGCGAAACGGGAAATATAGACTCCGTGGAGTCCGTGTGGCAGCAGCGGTTCTCCCAAAATCACAGCGCCGGGCCCCACATAGCCTCCGTGCCGTCGGGCGCTGCGGTTGTAGAAAAAAGTTAAAATATCCCGGATCATCTTCCGCTTTGCCCGGTTCCGCAGGCGGTAAAGGCACCAGAAGCCCGTCATTCGGTCTCCTTTGGACCAGTCAGTAAAAAATTCCCGCAAAGACACGACCTCTCACCTCCAAGTGGTAACCACAAAGCCGCCGCAGTTGTCCTCCGACACCTGACAGTAGCTTCCGAGTTCTGAGAGCAGATCCTCACGGACTGCCTCGTTACAATACCAGATATGGAACATGTGGGAGGCTGCGCAGACAGTCAGAGGCCGCTGGGAATAATCCCGACGCAGTATCTCCATGTATTCCTCCAGAACGATCCCCTGTTCAGCCATGAACCTCGCATGGGGCACGCCCACATAGCGGAAATGCCATGGCTCGTAGGCAATACCGGTGACCGCCTCTTTTCCGGCGGGATAACGCAGAATGAAGCCATAATCTGCCGCCTGCTTCCGAAAGGCAGCGCACACACCGCTATAGGGGAAATTGGGGCGGATAACGTCGATCTCCTCCGATGCCAAGCCCAGATCGATGGCCAGACCGGTTTGATGTTCGCTGCACCTGGGGAGGGCCACATACTGCCGAGTAAACGCCTCTCCTTCCTTGACCAGAGTATCATCCCAGATGGCCTGCTGCTCCTCTTGGCTGCGCCAACCGGAAACAGGGACGATGTCTTTTTCTCCTCCCACGGCCCGGATGCAGGCGTTGAGGAACCCCGCCGCCCGCCGCTCCAGCTGAACCTCCGGCCAACGAGGATCCACGCAGACCAAGTCCGGCGAGGCGGAGGTTACCATGGAGTGGGCAGCGTTTACCAGCAACAGAGCACCGGTGGTCCGTGTAAGAGTTCTCATACGCCCACCTCCGCCTCGATGATGCGGGTGATGAGGGTGGTGAAATCCAGCCCCGCCGCTTTCATCATGTTGGGATAGCGGCTGTGGGCGGTGAAGCCGGGAATCGTATTCACCTCATTGAATACGATCTCCCCTGCCGGTGTAAGAAACAGGTCCACCCGTGCAAAGTCCTTGCAGTCCAGTGCACGGTAGATGGCCTTGGCCGCCGCCTGGATCTCCGCCGCCTTTAGGGGGTGAATGCGAGCGGGGCAGTGGATGGCGGAGGTTTTCAGGGTGTACTTTTCTTCAAAGTCGAAGAAGCCCTGGGAGAGTTCGATCTCATCCACCGCGCCCACAGTGAGCTCATCGGTACCCAGTACGGCACAGCCTACCTCGAAACCTGGGATAGCCTCCTCCAGCAGCAGTTCCCGGTCGTTGGCAAAAGCGGCGGCGGCCGCCCCGGGCAGCCCCTCTGGGCCGGTGACCCGGGTGATACCAAAAGAGGACCCAGCCCGGACGGGCTTCACGAAAAGGGGATAGCCCAGTTTCGCTGCTGCCGCTTTGATTTCATCCATCCCCGCACTTCGGCGGAAGACTACACTTCGGGGCACTTTCACTCCGGCTAGAGCGGCCAGCTTGTGGGCCCGGTCCTTGTCCATACACAAGGCAGAGGACAGCGCGCCGCAGCCGATAACCGGGATCCCTGCCAACTCCAGCAGCCCCTGGAGGGTGCCATCCTCCCCGTTCTTGCCGTGGAGCACCGGAAAAGCTGCGTCAAAAGATAGTTGGGTGCCACTGCCGTCCAACAGGAGCAGGTGGGACACTCCTCGGCTGAGGACCAGGGTACAAGGGACACATTCAGTTCCCTGCCAGCGATCAGCGGGGATGGCATCGGGTGCGCCAGTGTAATAGAGCCAGCCGCCGCTCTGAGTGATGCCCACCAGCAGGGGCTCAAATCTACTCCGATCCAGGTGGGTCAGTACCGCATGGGCCGACTGGAGAGACACACCGTATTCGGTGGAGCAACCGCCAAAGAAAATCAAAATACGGTTCATACACAAAAACCTCCTATCAAAAAGCGCCTTGTTTCGCTACCAAAATGGTAACAAAACAAGGCGCCGCGTGTATGAACACTCTCTTTTAAAATTACTGCAATTTCTTGTGGAAATTCTTACGATTTTCTTACCGAGGCAAAGTAACCGTGAAGAGCATCTCTTCTCCCTCACTCCGGGCGGTAATGGTGCCACCGTGAGCCTCCACGATCTCTTTGGCAATAGCCAAACCCAGTCCGGCGTTTCCGGTGCGGGTGCCCCTTGAGGTATCCAGACGGAAAAACTGCTCAAACATCCGGGCAAGCTTTTCCGGGGGAATAGTAGGGCCGGCGTTGCAGAAAGTCATCACGATTTTTGTCTCTTCTGCCCGGGCTGCCACTCGAAGAACTGAATCGGAGTAGGCATAGTGGCAGGCGTTGTTGAGCAGATTGTCGAAAACCCGGGCTATTTTGTCCGGATCACAGACCGCCCGCAGCTCCCCAGGCAGGTCCAGCTGGCAGGTCATCCCCCTCTGGGCCAGGACCGGTCCAAACTCGCTGCACATCTGCTCCAGCATCCGCTTCAGATCGGTGTCTCCCTTCTCCAGTTCCAAATGGGTAAGGCTGAAGCGGGTAATATCAAAGAATTCATTGATGAGGTCCTCCAGCCGCTCGGCCTTCTCCAGAGCCACACCGGTATAGCGCGCCCGCATGGCCGGGGAGAGCTCTGGCTCGTCCCGCAGAAGGGTGAGGTAACCGATGACGCTGGTAAGGGGCGTTTTTAGGTCGTGGGCTAGGTAGACCACCAGGTCGCTTTTCCGCTGCTCGGCATCTATGGCCGCCTGAGCGGCCCGCAGAGCCTGTTCCCGGGCCAGATTCAGCTGGTCCTCGGCATTTTTTAGTCCTTGCGGCAGACGGATCGGAGCATCTGTAGGATGGGCCAGTTCCTCCGCCCCGGAGAGCAGCCACTCCAAATCCCGGGCAGAGCGTGCAATAAAATAATAGCTGATGACCACCCAACCCGCCAATACCACCACGATGCAGACGAACATGATATAATCCCGCACCCAGTCAAGAAATTGATAGAGGGGATTGTTCTCATACCAGGTAAATCGGGAGCACACCAAGAAGCCCAGCAAAGCCAGGGCGATCACCGCCGTCACCCAGGCAGCCAGAGCCAGCAGGTAAAGCGCCCAGGTACGCAGGCCAGCCCGTTTTCCCCGCTCTTCCCGCTCTTTTTGAATCCGCTGTTTACTCAATGGTATATCCCACCCCCCAAACCGTCTTGATAAATTTCGGCTTGCGGCTGTTCTCGTGCATCTTTTCCCGCAAGCGGGCGATGTGGCTCATAACAGTATTGTTGCTGTCCATAAACTTTTCGCCCCAAGCTGCCTCAAAAAGCTCCTCGCTTGACACCACCTGGCCCTGCCGGCTGCACAGGTACCAAAGGATAGAAAATTCCAAAGGTGTAAGGGAAAGCTCTTCCTCAAAAAGAAAGCACTTATGATTGGCTTTGGAAATCTGCAGTCCCCGAATGTCGTACTCCTGGGGGACCTCCTCTCCACAGCCACTACTTGGGTTGTAGCGGGTGTAGCGCCGCAGCTGGGTCTTGACCCGCGCTACCAACTCCAAAGGATTGAAGGGCTTTGTAATATAGTCATCTGCCCCCAGGGTGAGGCCGGTGATTTTGTCCATATCCTCCACCTTCGCGGTGAGCATCAAGATAGGAAAGAGATGACTCTCTCGGATCTTCTGGCAGAGCGTAAATCCGTCCATATCCGGAAGCATCACATCCAGAATGGCCAGATCCAGCCGCTTCTGCTCCACACATTCCAGCGCCTGTGTGGCAGTATAAAATTTGTGGACTGTGTATCCTTCATTTTTCAAATAGACATCTACCAAGTCGGCAATGGCTGCCTCATCGTCCACAATCATGATCTCTGCGCTCATCTTCATGATCCCGCCCATCCATTGGTCTGACAGTTCGACCCGCAGGCCGTCCTATTGTCTCACTATACCACAAACGCCATGACAGAATCAACTTTGCAAAGGCGTGTTGTAGGTAATTTGCCCTTGTCCTACGGTCACCTTCTATTTTGGATTTCTCTGAAAAGTGTTCATCCTTTTCTTAGCACCATTTCGTTATACTTATGTACAAGGTGGTGAGTCGATGGAATACAGCGACTTTGATTTAATACGTGGCATCAAATCTGGTGACAGAAGTGCACTGGATATTTTGATACGGCGTTGGTATTCCCGTATCTACGGATATACTTTTAAAATGATTGGGCATGAACAAGATGCTTATGATATCATCCAAGATGTGTTTGTTGCTGTGATACAAAACATAGGAAGCTATCATCCTTGGAAAAATTCAATAGCAATATTTTTACGATCGCACACAATAAGTGTATGGGCGACTTTAGATTTCACAACCGAACTCTATCGGTTGATACCATATCAAACGAGCAAAGCAATTTCTCTCCATAGCTTGACGACATAGTTCTTGATGCCGTTTCTATCCAAAAAGCTTTGGAGAAACTTCCTACCATACAGCGCGAAATAATTTTTCTTGATATTATTTGGAAAAATAGGGCCATAAAATAGAGCTTAAAATTGACTTACTACGAATGCAGACACCCGTCTCGGTACGATTAGACTGAAATGGATATTCACATTGATTGACCAGCCAAAACATTTCTCAGACGTACTGTAAACCAAGTTCTCTCTAAAATCCGGTCTGAAAAGACGCATTCGTTAACTACATCCTAGCCAAAGTTGCTGAATAAAAATAACAAAAAAAGACAAGCGTTCTTACAGCGCTTCAAATGCTATAAGAACACTCGTCATGGTGCGCCTGAAGGGACTCGAACCCACACGCATCGCTGCACGAGAACCTAAATCTCGCATGTCTACCAATTCCATCACAGGCGCATATTCAGTTTAAAGATCGCGGGCACCAGAAATGGAACGGTAATTCTCCACTGAGGTGACAGCACCGAAATCCTGCGCATCTGCCAAGTCCGCCATACCCGCATATCAACTTTTCCTTTGGATGATATTCTACAGCTGCTGACCCCTATACTCAGCACATATAATCATACCCAACTGCAGAAAAAAAGTCAATGAAAACAGATACTTAAAATTCAGTTAGCTATTGACAACCATGGTTAGCGGTGGTAAACTTACCCTGTTAATTGGTTAGACATTGCAAACTCTAAAATATCTATACTGAGAAAGGAGTGATTCCTATTATGCCCCTCTCCCTCTCGCAAACTGGCTGCGTGGCCAATATCAAGGCCATTCGCGGCAAGGATGAGACCCGTCGATTTCTGGAGAATCTGGGTTTTACCGTTGGGCAGCCCGTTACAGTAATCGCTCAGCTCAATGGAAATCTGATCGTTAATGTAAAGGATAGCCGGGT
This sequence comes from Flintibacter sp., assembly GCF_046973065.1. Lineage (NCBI taxonomy): Bacteria > Bacillati > Bacillota > Clostridia > Eubacteriales > Flintibacter > Flintibacter sp. Next base: position 54,469 of record NZ_JBKVXZ010000011.1, read on the forward strand.
GGCTATCAGCCAGAGCATGGCAAACCGCATTATGGTATGACGTGCTTTGGATGTGGTTGGAAAGGAGAACACAGCGATGAGTAAGACACTCAAGCAGGTCAAGTGCGGTGAAACCGTCACCGTACAAAAGCTGCAGGGAGAAGGCCCCGTCAAGCGCCGGATCATGGACATGGGAATCACCAAAGGTACCAGCATTTTTGTGCGCAAGGTGGCTCCTCTGGGCGATCCGGTCGAAGTGACCGTCCGAGGCTACGAGCTTTCTCTGCGCAAGGCGGATGCAGATATGATCCTGGTGGAGTAATTCCACCGGTTCTGTTTGACCGCTTTTATTTTTGTCTATGGATTAGCATAAGCTAATTAAAAGGAGGAAGCAATCATGTCCATTCGCATGGCACTGGTGGGCAACCCAAACTGCGGCAAAACCACCATGTTCAACGCCATGACCGGAGCCAACCAATATGTGGGCAACTGGCCTGGCGTTACAGTAGAAAAGAAGGAAGGCAAACTGAAAGGACATCCCGATGTCACTGTCACTGATCTGCCCGGCATCTACTCCCTCTCCCCTTACACCTTGGAAGAGGTGGTCAGCCGAAACTACCTGCTCAATGAACATCCTGATGTGATCATCAATCTGGTGGACGCTACCAACATTGAGCGCAACCTCTACCTCACCACTCAGGTCCTGGAGTTGGGGATCCCTGTGGTGGTCGCGCTGAACATGATGGATGTCATCAAAAAGCGTGGCGACCAGATCAACAGCATCAAGCTGTCAGAAAAGCTGGGCTGCCCGGTCATTGAGGTCTCTGCGCTGCGGGGCTCCGGACTGAAGGAGCTGTATAACAAGGCGATTGAGGTGGCCTCTCTAAAGGAGCCCTTCCGTCCGGTTCATTCGTTCCAGAAGCGGGTGGAGCAGGCACTGGAAGTGATTGAAAATAATATCTCCGGCCATGTGGATGCCAGCCAGCTGCGCTGGTACGCTATCAAACTGTTTGAGAAAGATGAAAAGGTCTTGGCTTCCCTTGAGGGACGCATGAAGCTGCCCACTGAGATTCAGGAAACTATCGCTGCCTGCGAAGAAGAATTGGACGATGACGGTGAATCCATCATCACCAATGAGCGCTATCAGTACATCACCTCCATCATTGGCAGCGTAGTAAAAAAGGCCCGCACCGGCCTGACTCCCTCCGACCGTATTGACCAGATCGTCACCAACCGTATCCTGGCCCTGCCCATTTTTGTGGTGGTCATGGCTCTGGTTTACGCTATCTCCATGGGCAGTTGGACAGTCTCCATTGGCACTCACGCCACCGACTGGGCCAACGACGGTCTGTTTGGAGACGGCTGGTTTGTCCCCTTCACCGCAGACACGGAGGCCTGGGAAGAAGCCTCTGGTGCTCACGAGGAAGCCAATACTGTGATCGAGGGATTCCTGGCCGCGGCGGAAAAGGCCGGCGTGGACACCAGTGAGTTTACTGCCGCCCGGGAAGATGGCACCTTGGACGATGCTATGATCCAGGCCTTTGCCGCTCAGACCGCTGATCTCACCACCGACGTCTACTTCTATGACGATGAGACCGGCGTCACCACCACCGAGGCCGTGGACCTCTCCCACTTTGAAGAGGCCCTTACCGTTGAGGAGCCCGATCCCACGGAGTATGGCACCTGGGTACCTGGCATCCCTGTCTTGGTCGAGAACCTCCTCAACAGCATCGGCTGCAACGAGGTCGTCTCCGGCCTGGTGCTGGACGGCATTGTGGGCGGTGTGGGCGCTGTTCTGGGCTTTGTGCCTCAGATGCTGGTGCTTTTCTTCCTGCTGGCTCTGCTGGAGGATTGCGGCTACATGGCTCGTATCGCCTTTATCATGGACCGGATCTTCCGCCGCTTCGGCCTGTCCGGCAAGAGTTTTATTCCCATGCTGGTGGCCACCGGCTGCGGCGTCCCCGGCATCATGGCCTCCCGGACCATTGAACAGGACCGCGACCGGAAGATGACCATTATGACCACCGCATTTATCCCCTGCGGCGCCAAGATGCCCATCATCGCCCTGTTTGCCGGCGCTCTGTTCGGCGGCTCCTCTTGGGTCGCTACCTCCGCCTACTTTATCGGTGTGGCAGCAGTCATTATCTCCGGCGTCATGCTGAAGAAGTTCAAAGCCTTCGCCGGCGAGCCCGCTCCCTTTGTCATGGAGCTGCCCGCTTATCATGTCCCCACCCGTGGCAATGTCCTTCGCGCCACCTGGGAGCGCGGCTGGTCCTTCATTAAGCGGGCCGGCACCGTCATCCTGCTCAGCTCCATCATTCTCTGGTTCCTTCAGGGCTTTGGCTTCACCGCTGACGGCTTTGGCATGGTAGCCGACAACAACGATTCCCTGCTGGCCTCCATCGGCAAGACAGTTGCCTTCATCTTCGCTCCCCTGGGCTTCGGCACCTGGCAGGCTACTGTGGCCACTGTCACCGGCCTCATTGCCAAGGAGGAAGTGGTGTCCACCTTCGGTGTTACGTTCCCGGGCAATCTGTCGTTAGAGATGGCTGAACACTTCACGCCTATCGCCGCCTACGCCTTCATGATCTTCAATCTGCTATGCGCCCCCTGCTTTGCCGCGATGGGCGCCATCAAACGGGAGATGAACAACCCCAAGTGGACTCTGGCTGCTATCGGCTACATGTGTGGCTTTGCGTATGTGGTCTCTCTGATTGTTTATCAGCTGGTGGGTCTGGCCCTTGGTGAAGTGGCATTTGGCGCTGGCACCATCGCCGCCATCCTGGCTCTGGCCGCTATTATCTATCTGCTGGTGCGCAAAGGCTACCGTCCCAGTGAGCAGGAGCAGCTCTCCGCCCGCCGCTCGGTCAGCCGCGCATAAGATCAAGGAGTTTATTATGGGAACTTTCATTGTATTAGCAATCGTAATTTTGGGCGCAGGCCTGGCCGGCCGCGCCATGTGGAAAGATCACAAGGCAGGCAAGCACTGCGCAGGCTGCCCCGGCCACTGCGGAAGCGGCTGTCACTGCCACGACCATCACACCGCCTAAACATTTACCGCCCTTCCCGCTTTGGGAAGGGCGGCTTCTTTTTTCTTCTGAAAAGGATGATTGGACATGAAAACAAACCTTACGGTTCTCTTCCCTGTACATCACCTCAATAGAGATCTTTAATAATATCCACGCACTTATCAATTCCAAGCGTCCCGCTGTTCAGAGTAACATCATAATTTTGTGCGTGTCCCCACTTCATATTAGTATAGAAGCGATGATAGGCTGCGCGGCGCTTGTCCTTGTCCTTCAAGCGCTGCTCCGGGGATTCCTCCCGCTCTCCATATTCCTTGACGATCCGCTCCGCCCGGAAGGCTAAATCTGCGTGGATAAACACTCGCAGACAGTCTGCTCTCTCTCGAAGAATATAGTCCGCGCACCGTCCCACAATGACACAGGGTCCCTTCTCCGCCAACTCAGTAATGATCTTGTACTGGATTTTCCATAAATAATCCGCATTATTGGGTCCGGAGGAGCGGTGGGAAAACGCCGAGGAGAGAAATCCGCCAGGAGCATACTCTCCCGCATCCTTGATGTAATTGGCATCAAATCCGCTCTCCGATGCCACTTTCTCAATCAGTTCACTGTCATAACAGGGAATTCCAAGTTCTTCTGCTACTTTTTTGCCAATGGTACGTCCACCACTTCCAAACTCACGGCTGATGGTAATAATCCGGTTTTTCATACGATCGCTCCTTTCGCAGTACACAAATCAGTCTTTGCTTATTCTGCCTGTTCAATTTCTTTTAACTGCTTTCTCTCATAAATCAGCAATCCAACCGACAGCAGGAAGGCCAGGCCATCGGCCACAGGCCCTGTCCAAAGCACACCTACCACACCCAGGAACTTCGGCAGCAGGTACAAAGAGAATAATCTGACGGGCCAGGGATAAGATGGCCGACTTGAGTGGCTTGCCCACTGCCTGCAAATATACGGCAACCACGGTCTGAAACCCAGTCAGAGGGCACAACATCAAGAAAATACGAAATGCTTTCACCGCAAACTCGTTATACAGGCCCTCCTCGGATCCAAACAGCGAAACCACAGACATGGGAGCAAACTGGAAGATCAAGAAGGCAATGATGGCAATGATCTCAGAGGCCACAAGGGCAATATCCAACGCTTTTTTTACACGAGTAAAATCTTTGGCGCCGTAGTTAAAACCAATGATAGGCTGTGCACCCACAGCAATACCAACGAGGATGGAGATGAGGATCTGATTGACCTTCATAACAATACCGGTGGCAGTCATGGGAATCTCAGAGCCGTAGATGGACAGGGCTCCATAAGAAACCAGCAGGTTGTTGGTCAGTGCCATGACGATGGTGATGGCAAACTGTGTGATAAAACTGCTGACACCCAGACTGAGCACGGTGGTGCAGGTCTTTACTTTCATTCGGAAAGCACTGCGGTCAATGCGGAAGGTCTTGAACCGGAACAGGTAGGTGACGGCCATAACAAAGGTAGCCACCTGTCCGATCACCGTAGCAATAGCTGCCCCCTGCACTCCCATATGGAATACAAAAATAAAGACAGGGTCCAGGATGGTATTGACCACAGCACCCAGCGCCATGGACAGCATGGCATACTTGGGACTTCCGTCGGCCCGGATCATGGAATTGACCGCGCCGGGGATCATCATGAAGGGCAGTCCGACTCCGATAATAGTACCATACTGCAAAGCATACTCCCGCAAAGTGTCTGTGGCACCAAACAGGGTCAGGATGGGATCAATAAAGATCAGGAACACTGAGGCCAGCACAATACTGACTACCACCACCATTACGATAGCATTGCCCACTCCCCGTTTGGCACTGGCAATGTCACCCTCGCCCAGCTTTAAACTGAGATAGGCCGCACCGCCGTCGCCAATCATCAGGCATAAGGCCAGGGCCACAATCGTGATGGGGAAAACGGCGTTGGTAGCTCCGTTTCCCAAGTAACCTACGCCCCATCCGATAAAAATTTGATCCACAATGTTATAAAGCGAGTTTACCAACAGAGAAATTACACAAGGAACTGCAAATTTGACGATCAAACGCCCGATAGGTTCGGTTGCAAAGGGACTTTTACTGGTTGATGATATTGTTTGTTCCATTCTCATTCTCTCCTTAATTAAGTAACTAGTTACCTATTTGTACAAAAAAGCAGGCAGTGAATCCGAGTGTTCTCCTCGGCTCACTGCCTGGGGAATTCATTTTTCTAAAAAGATCATTGAGAATCAATATTGCGCAGTATAAGATCGGTGGTTTGAAGCAAGGCCTCCTTCTCCTGCTTGGTAAAACCCTTGCAGATTTCATCTAGGACCTCTTGATCCTGCGCCAGGATCATCTTATAAATCCCTGTGGATTTCTCGGTACAGGTGATCTTTTTATAGCGCCGGTCCTTCGCACTGGGAACGCATTGGATAAATCCTTTGCTTTCCAAGCGCTGGAGAAGCTTCGTCATCGCTGGATGGGTCACATGCTCGATTCGCTCCAAATCATTCTGATGAACTTCTGTCTCACCAGAGGCCTCCAATCGGCTGATAGACCCCAGCACTCGGAGCTGCACAGAGGTCAGCCCCATGTCGGCCGCTTTCTCATCCATCCGTTTTCGGAACGCCCGATTAATAATGGCAATCTTTAATCCAAACGGCATCATACCCGGCATTGTCTCACCTCCCGCAAATACGTAACCAATTACTTATTATAGCTTTCATAGCTTCTTTGTCAACCCCTTGATAATGACAAAAAACAGAGCTCTGGATAACCCAGAGCTCTGTTCTCTACTTTGTCTTATTTGATTCCCCAAAATACCGGAAATCAATACAGCTTGGCGCCGGCGGGGATGTGGTCGTCCACCATCAGGCAGTGGAGCTTCTCCACACCCTCCTCGTGGTGGATAGCAGAAATGATCATACCGCAGGAGTCAATGCCCATCATCTTGCGGGGAGGCAGGTTGGTGATAGCGATCAGGGTCTTGCCCACCAGCTCCTCGGGCTCATAGGTATCGTGGATACCGCTGAGGATCACGCGGTCGGTGCCAGTGCCGTCATCCAGGACGAACTTGAGGAGCTTCTTGCTCTTCTTGACCGCCTCGCACTCCTTTACCTTCACGGCCCGGAAATCGGACTTGGCAAAGGTATCAAAGTCCACAAAGTCGGCAAACAGGGGCTCGATCTCCACCTTAGAGAAGTCGATCTTCTCCGCAGGAGCCTGGGCAGAAGCAGGCGCAGCCTTCTCCTCCTTCTTCACGCCCTCAGGCTTCATGGTGGGGAACAGAATGACCTCACGGATGGAGTCGGAGTTGGTCAGCAGCATGACGCAGCGGTCGATGCCGATGCCCAGACCACCCGTGGGAGGCAGACCGTACTCCAGAGCGGTGAGGAAGTCCTCGTCCATCATACCGGCCTCGTCGTCGCCCTTGTCACGCAGCTCCACCTGCTTCTGGAAGCGCTGGCGCTGGTCAATGGGGTCGTTGAGCTCGGAGAAGGCGTTACCCATCTCACTGTGGCAGATGAACAGCTCGAAGCGCTCGGTGAGACAAGGATCGCTGGGAGAGCGCTTGGCCAGGGGGGACACGTCCACGGGGTGCATGGTGATAAAGGTGGGCTGAATGAGCTTCTCCTCCACCTTCTGGTCAAAGCACTCGTACAGAGCGTTGCCCCAGGTCTTGTCGGCGGTCTCAGGTAGCTCTACGCCGATGGACTTGGCGGCAGCCACGGCCTCCTCGTCGGAGGTGATGGCCATAAAGTCGATGCCGCAGTACTTCTTGACCGCCTCGTGCATGGGCATACGGGGCCAGCCGGGGGTCAGGTCAATCTTCTCACCCTGCCACTCCACCTGATAGGTACCCAGGATCTTCTGGGCAGCGGAGGACAGCAGGTCCTCGAAGAGGTCCATCATGTCGTTGAAGTCGGCATAGGCCTGATAGAGCTCGATGGTGGTGAACTCAGGGTTGTGCTTGGGGTCCATGCCCTCGTTGCGGAAGATACGGCCGATCTCGTACACCCGGTCCATGCCGCCCACGATGAGCCGCTTCAGGGGCAGCTCGGTGGCGATACGCATATACATGTCGATATCCAGGGTGTTGTGGTGGGTGATGAAGGGCCGGGCAGTGGCGCCGCCGGAGATGGTGTTGAGAACAGGGGTCTCCACCTCCATGAAGCCACGGGCATCCATGAAGTCACGGACGTACTTGATAAACTGGGAGCGGATGATGAAATTCCGCTTCACCTCGGGGTTGACGATCAGGTCCACATAGCGCTGGCGGTAACGCAGCTCCGTGTTGGTCAGGCCGTGGAACTTCTCAGGCAGGGGCAGCAGGGACTTGCTCAGCAGGGTCACCTTCTGCACACGGACAGACATCTCGCCACGCTGGGTGCGGAACACCTCGCCCTGCACGCCCACGATATCGCCGATGTCGTACTTCTTAAAGCGGTTATATTCCTCCTCATCCATCTCGTCCTTCCGGGCATAGAGCTGGATGCGGCCGGACTTGTCCTGCAGATCGCAGAAGGACACCTTGCCCATGCCGCGCTTGGACATGAGGCGGCCGGCAATGGACACCGGCTGACCCTCCAGGGCGTCAAAATTTTCCTTGATATTGGCGGAATCGTTGTCCACCGCATAGCGGGTAATCTGGAAGGGATCGTTGCCGCTCTCCTGCAGGTCCTTCAGCTTGTCCCGGCGGATCTGAAGCAGCTGGGACAGGTTCTCCTCCTGGGGAACCGCGTTGTTATTCTTCTCGGCCATGTATGCGCGCACTCCTATCTCTTTCTCTCCGGGATTCCGGAGTTTGTATTCTTACCGCTCTACCTTCAGCAGCTTGTACTCCACGCTGCCGGCGGGGGCGTCCACAACCACGTCGTCGCCCACATTCTTACCCAGCAGGGCACGGCCAAAGGGAGAGTCCTCGGAGATGACCCCGTTCATGGGATCGGCCTCCTGGGAGCCTACGATCTTATAGACCAGCTCCTCGTCAAACTCCTTGTCCAGCACGGTCACGGTGGAGCCGATGCGCACATAGTTGCCGCCGTCATCGCTCTCGTCAATGACCACATAGTTGCTCAGAATCTCCTCCACCTCAGCAATGCGGGAGTAGAGCTTGCCCTGCTCGGTCTTAGCCTCATCGTACTCGCTGTTCTCGCTCAGGTCGCCGAAGGAGCGGGCCTCCTTAATCAGCTCCGCAACCTCCTTCTCGCGCACCGTCTTCAGATAGACCAGCTCGTCCTGCAGCTCCTGCAGGCGCTGAGGAGTCAGTTTATATTCTTTCGCCATGATATCTCGCACACCTTTCCAAACTTAGGCCGGAGGACAGCGCCTCCGGACCCAGTCAAATATACAGGATAACTATAAAAAGTTATAAGGATACAGTCTGTGTTATTATAGTTACTTTTCCGCCCTGTGTCAAGTAAATTCTAGCTCAAATTTACCAATTTTTCCCGTTTCCCACAGAGCCGCCAAGAGGCACAGATCCTGCCGGTCCTCAGGAGCCAACGCCTCAGCCTGAGGGGTCACCTCTCCCAGTTGAGGCGCTGTCCCCCACAGCAGCAGATCCTTCTCCCCCGCTCCCTCTCCGTCAAAGTAGACCGCCAGGGATACCTCCGTCCCATCTGGCTGCACCGGCAGGCCGTATTCCCTGCGAAGCCATAAAGACAGCTCCTCCCCGCCCTGGGGCGCGTTGACAGCTACCTGACGTACCAACGGACACAACAGCTGAGCTGTTCGGGCCATGTCCCGGTCCACGCTCCGGCTTCGAAGGGCTACGGTAGCGCCCTCCGGAGGGATCCCCCGCCGCTTCAACGCAGCCAGTACGATCTGCGGGGCATAAAAGCGCAGGAACGGGACAGGATCTACGCCGCTCAGCCCCCAGCGCTCCAGCACAGGCCACTGGTCAAAGCCCCATGGAACCAGGACTCGCCGCACTCCGCCTTGAGCCAGCCGTTTTCCGCCGCGGCGCAGCCGTCCCTTCTCTCGCCAGCCGCCGGGCCGCACCCGGACCTGGAGCACACCCAGTCCATACAGGTCATGCCGCTCTGCCCGCTCCCGGCCATCGGGACTGAACACCAGCTGTCCCAACAAAACGCATCCCCCCTCCCGCAACGTTATGCGGAAGGGGGGATATATTATGTGTTCGTTACAGTTTCTTCTTTACGCCGCCGCTGGTGGCATACAAAGTCATGCTGCCCAGGAAGTAGTTCACCGGGTCCACACGGCTGCCGTTCACACGGATCTCGAAGTGGAGGTGGTTACCGGTGGAAGAACCAGTGGTTCCCACATAGCCCACTACCTGGCCCTGAGACACCGTCTGTCCCTTGGACACGCCACGGCGACTCATGTGGGCATACAGGGTAGAGGTACCGTCGCTGTGGCTGACCACTACGTAGTTGCCGTAAGAGCTGTTATAAGTAGAGGTGGTTACCACACCGCTCTTGGCCGCCAGAATGGAGGTACCAGCCGGAGCAGGAATGTCAATGCCGGTGTGATTGTTGGGCCGTCCGGTCACCGGGTGGGTCCGGCCTCCAAAGAGGGAAGAAAGGGTATTATAGCCAGGCAGAGGCCACATAAAGCCCGATTCGCTGACTACGTTGGAGATCTGGCTGGCCAGTTCCTTCTCCGCAGCCGCAATCTCCTTATCCACTGCATCGGCCGCCGCCCTCAGCTGAGCTTCTGCCTTTTCCACCTCAGCCTGCTGGCTGCTGATCTGATCGATCAGCGCGTCAACTTCAGACTTTTGCGTCTTCAGGCTGGCCTTGGCAGCCTCCTGCTCGTCCTTGGCCGCCTGCTGCTCCTGGCGGGCAGTCTCCAAATCCGCCTTATCCTGCGCGATCTGCTCCCGGATAGCAATGAGCTCATCCATGACCTGGTTGTCATACTGCATGATCTCATCCACCATCATCGCATTGCCCAACAGATCGGCAAAATCGCTGGAGGAAAACAAGATGGACCAGTAAGAAACCTCGCCCTGCTCCTCCATGTAGCGCACACGCTCACAGAACAGCTCATACTGGGCCTTCTCCTTCTCCTCCGCCTCGGCCAGCTCCACCTGCTTTTGGGCAATGAGCTCGTCGTACTTGGAGATCTGGGTCTGAATGGTATCGATTTCTGCCTGCGTGGCATTGATCTGCTGCTCCAGCAGAGTCTTCTGCTCCAGGGCCTTGTTTTTATCTTCCTTGATGGCTGCCAACTGATTCTGCAGCTCCTTCTGCTGATCGCGCAGATCAGAAGCGTTATCCTTCAGTTCATCAATTTCGGCCTGAGTCACAGCCGAAGCGGGAACTACCATAGTCTGGGGCACCAGAGGAATGGCCAGGGACAGCACCAGAGCCACTACCAGCAGGCGCTTTACAATTGTTTTCCAGTTTTTGGTTTTCTTCTGTTCCATTGCCTGCCTCCTGTTATCGAACTAAAATATTTGCCAGCATGGGCAGAAGCATCAAGACAACCAATACACTTGCCATCACACCCATAAAAATACGCTGCTTTTTCGGCCGCACTGCAATACTCCTTTCCCGTTAAACCTGCAGGAACTTCCGGATGGCCAACACCGATCCCACGACACCAATCAGCAGTCCCGCACCGCAAAACACAGGCAGGATGTTAACAATCAGCGAGGTAAAGGGAAGAATGGTGACCAGGGACAGTCCGTCGGACTGAATGACTGCCTTGCCTACCAGCTCATACACACCCCACTGGAGGAAGAATGCCACAATTGCACCGGCCAGTCCCAGGATCATACCCTGTACAATGAAAGGCCAGCGGATAAAAGCATTGGTGGCACCGCACATCTTCATAATGGCGATCTCCTCCCGGCGATAGAAGAAGGCCAGTTTGGTGGTGTTTGCAATAATAAACAGGGAGACTACCGCCAGAATACTGACCAGCACAATAGCTACGCCGGCAGCAATGTTGCGCACCGTGACGAAGCCCTGCGCGATCTCATAGGCGGCGTTGGTGTCGGCAATTCCCTCCACCTGCTCTACCTGCTTTACGGTCTGCTCCAGCTGCTCAATGTCGTCCACATGGATCCGATAACGATCCCGAAGCACGCTCCCATCCAGATCGCTGAGCAGCGGGTTCTCCTCGCGACCAGCTCTGAAGTCATCCAGAGCCTCGTCCCGGCTGACGAAGGTCACCTCAGCCACATTGGGAATCGCCTCGATCTGAGACTGGAGGGCTTTGGCCTGATCTTCCGTATAGGTCTCGTCGATGTAGGCCAGAAACTCATTTTCCGCTTCCAGATCACCCAGCATGTTGTCCAGGTTGACTGCAACCAGGGAGAAAGACCCCATGATCAGCAGACAAGCCACGATCATACATACGGCAGCAAAAGACATAAACCCATGGGTAAAAATAGAGTGGACACCTTCGCTGCAATAATATCCCAGATCAAATTTTTTCGCCATTGTAGTACCCACCCGTTTCGTCATTGATGATTCGGCCATCCTCGATGGCCACGACCCGCTTTCCAAAGCGGTTGACCAGATTCTTCTCGTGGGTTACTACCAGCACGGTAGTCCCTAACTCATTGATGCGCTCCAGCAGCATCATGATTTCCAGCGAGCGGTTGGGGTCCAGGTTACCGGTCGGCTCGTCGGCAATGATCATATTGGGGTTGTTCACCAGAGCCCGGGCAATAGCCACACGCTGCTGCTCACCGCCGGAGAGCTGTCCGGGATACCGGTCCGCCTTCTGCTCCAGGCCCACCAGCTGCAGCACATAGGGGATGCGCCGCTTCAGGTCCCGGTTGGACGCGCCGATCGCCCGCATGGCAAAGGACAGGTTTTCGTATACTGTCTTTTTCTCGATCAGACGGAAATCCTGGAAAATGATGCCCAGCGTGCGGCGCATCAGAGGCACCTGCTTGGGGCTGATGTTGCTCATGCTGTATCCATTGACCATGAGTTTGCCCTGGGTCAGGGCGATCTCACCGGTAATCAGCTTAATGATGGTAGACTTTCCAGAGCCAGAGGGGCCTACCAGAAAGACAAATTCACCATCGTCAATGCGCATATTGACCCCCTTCAGGGCCTTGGTTCCGTTGTCGTATTCTTTGTAGACGTCAATAAAACGTATCATAATATGTAAACCCTCGTATACTTAAAATAGCTGTCATAATTTTTGACGATAACCAGGAAAGTTTGTTCCCTCTTTGGAGCACATTTCCCGGGAAAGATTTCACTATTTAGGTTACACCCGTAACCCTTCCCTTGTCAATGGGAAATTGCGGTTTTATGTCACCTTTTCCGATTTCCCTCAGGAAATACAAAAAGGCCTCCGCCTGCCTCAGGGCAGACGGAGGCCTCGTCCTGTCTTTAAGAAAGGGCGTGAGACCGCCGGAAAATCAGTGCATCAGGACTCAATTCCCCGGGAAATCAGATACTTCTTGACCATCAGAGCCACCTTGAAGGTGATGGCATCGTCAAACTCACGCAGATCCAGCCCAGTCAGCTTCTTGATCTTCTCCAGACGATAGACCAGCGTATTGCGGTGTACGAACAGCTTACGGGCTGTCTCGGACACGTTCAGGTTGTTCTCAAAGAACTTGTTGATAGTGAGCAGAGTCTCCTGATCCAGGGCGTCAATGGGATTCTTCTTAAAGACCTCCTGGAGGAACATCTGGCACAGGATGGTGGGCAGCTGATAGATCAGACGGCCAATACCCAGATTCTCATAGTTGATGACCGTCTTTTCGGTGTCAAACACCTTGCCCACATCGATGGCCACTCCGGCCTCTTTATAGGCCCGGGCCAGATCGCGGATATGGTTGACCACTGTACCGATACCGATCACAACCTTGATACCCAGCTCCTGGGTCACGGCAGTAGCGATCTGCTTGGCGATCTTCTGCAGCTCCTTGGCGTCCGCTCCCTCGGGCAGCTGCTTAATGAGGGCCACGTCAGTCTCGTTGATGGAGATGACGAAATCCGTCTGCTTGTCCGGGAAGAGGTTCTGGATCACATCGATGGTAGTCACATCGGCGGGACCCAGCTGGCGCACCAGGAAGGCGGCACGGGGAGCCTCGGAGACAAAGTGGAGCTCCTTGGCCTGGGTATAAATATCTCCCAACAGGATGTTGTCGGAGATAATATTCTTTACAAAAGTAGCCTTATCATGCTTTTCTTCATAATAAGTCTTGGCTCCGTTGAATGCCACTACCGCCATGGCGCACAGCGCCCCGGCCAGATCATCCTCGCCCTTTACAAACGCGGCATAATCAAACTGGGCCCCCCAACCGGCAAGGGGTTTAAAGGTCTTGCCCTCAAAATGGGCTGTGGCATTGTCCGAGGAGTTGACCGCGGCGACAGCGCCAGACCAATGCTCTCCAATACAAGTGAGCTCACTGCAGGCCACCACGATTCCGTCTGCATCGATCACGCCTACCATGCGATCGATGCTGTCCTTCATTTGGAGCACGACTCCTTGAAACATCCTGCTGGACACGATAATCCCTCCCAAGTTATTCTCATAACACTATTGACATTATAACGGTACACCCCCGGTTTTGGCAAGGGGGTTGTCCCATTTTTTTGTTCAAAACGCACAATTTTTTGTCTCTTCATCCTCGAGCGGCCTTGAGGCCCTGTACTTCCCGCTCTGTCAGGAACCGCCACTGGCCTTTTTCCAGCTTTTCATCCAGCTTCAACGGCCCCATGGACAGCCGTTTGAGGTAAAGTACCGGCTTGCCCCGGGCAGCCAGCATCCGCTTGACCTGGTGATATTTTCCCTCCCGGAGAGTGACCAAACACTCACTTCCATCGCCCAGAGGCTCTAGGCCGGCAGGAAGGCAAACCAGACCGTCTCCCAATGTCATGCCCTGAGCCAGGACCTGGACATCCTCTTTATCAATCTGTCCATCCACTCGGGCATAATAGACCTTATCCACATGTTTGCGGGGAGAGAGCAGGTCGTGGCCCAGAGGGCCGTCATCGGTGAGCAGCAGCAGCCCTTCCGTATCCTTATCCAACCGTCCCACCGGAAACAGTCCCCGGCGGCGCAGATGCTCTGGCAGCAGATCCAGCACGGTGGCCTGCTTCTTATCCTGAGTGGCGGAAAGCAGTCCGGCGGGCTTATGCAGCATGATGTACACACAAGGAGCGCAGTCCACGATCTCCCCATCCACTTGGATGCAGACGCTCTGGGGCTCGCATTTATCCTCCGGCCGTCCCGCGGGGCGTCCGTCTACCAGTACGCGTCCTCGGCCAATGAGTTCTTTGACCTCCTTGCGGGACCAACGTCCTGTGGATGCCAGAAGCTTATCCAGACGTTCCATCGCCACGGTTGATACCTCCTCGCTTATGTGGTATGTTTCGGTTCATTTTACCAAGGGAAAGAAAAAATTTCAATCAAAACCCATTCTCTCCCACAAAAGCACTCCCCAGCCATGAATATTCCGGCCCTTTGGTACATAAACTGCACCAAGATGCTGGATGTGGAAGGAGAATGCGCTGTGTTTATTCTTACCGCCAGACTGCCAAGGCGAAAGCTGGCGATCAGCGTGGCCGCCGCGGCGCTGCTGTGCTGCGCCGGACTGGTGATGAATCTCGATCCCCCCGCCCTGCCCACGGTGGCCGCCAGTACCGCCCCGGACACTACAGGGATCAGTTCCAACGAAGACCGGGTCTCGTTTTTGAGTCAATACGGCTGGCAGGTAAACCAGGACCCTCTGGTCACAGAGGAGCTTACCATCCCCAAAGAGATGGACGAGAGCTATGACGAATATTTGGAGCTGCAAACCGCTCAGGGATTCGATTTGACCAAATATGCCGGAAAACGGGTCAAGCGGTACACCTATGAAATCACCAATTATCCCTCTGGGGAAACGGGCGTACAGGCCAACCTTTTGATCTACCGGGACAAAGTGGTGGGCGGGGAAGTCCTCTCTCCCCAGATGAACGGCTTTGTCCACGGGCTATCCATGCCACAGGGATAACACAGAACACACGCGGCGGCGCGCCGGAACAGTTCCGGTGCGCCGCCGCAGTGCTGGCAGAGATTATTTCCCGGTCATCTTTTCCATATCTGTCTTGGCATCTTTGGCGGCATTTTCTACCCCCTGCCCAATGTCCTTGGCAGCATTTTTGGTATCCTTGCCTGCGTCTTTCAGGGTATTTTCCGTACCCTTCATCAATTCGTTCCAGCTATCTTCCAAGGCCTTGCCCAGCTGCTCCCACTCGCTGCTGCCCGCTTGGCGATAGCGCTTCACGGTACCATCTCCGTCAGCATAGTATCGGCTGTCCGGCAAATACTGCCGCCCAGTCGATGTTGAGGTCCGGTAGCCCGCGGCGGACATGCCGGTATTGTTCAGCATACCCACCCCGTTCTCCTGCCCCTTGGCGCTGCAGGAGGCCAGAGAAACTGTCATCACCACGGCCCCGCACAGGCCCAGCCATCTCCCATTCATCGCTGTTTCCTCCCCATCATCCGATGATTTGGATGTGCCATCCGGCATTTAGTATGGTCGGGATAGATCCAGACATGCGGGTAAAACCTTGACAGCCACGCAATGGAAACACATTTGGCATAAAAATGCCGCAAAGCTTCCGCTTTGCGGCATTTATGCGATTGATTGACGGAAGAGTGCTTACTCCTCCTCGTCCGCCTCCACAGTGTCGTCGGACAGGTCCAGAGAGAAGCGGGTCTCACAGTTGGGGCACTGAATCTCTCCGGCAGCGAGGGCCTCGTCATCAATGACCAGCGGCTCCTCACAGTTGGGGCACTCGACCTCAAAGAAGTCGTCCTCCTCGTCATCGTCTTCCTCGTCTTCACCGAACACCTCGGACTCCACGTCGGCCAGGTCGTCGGAGAGCACATCGATCTCCTCACCCAGAGCCAGGGCGTTCTCCTCCAGATCCTCGATGGACAGGCCCACCTCTTCCAGGATGCCGATCATCACAGAAATCAGCTTGCCCTCCTTGGACTTCTCAGTGTCCAGATTCAGGCCCTCAGCCAAGCCCTTCAGATAAGCGACTTTTTCAGAAATGGTCATGGGGTACTCCTTTCTGAGGCGCAGCCTCAAACACGATTACTTTTTTCAGGGGACGGCATAGTTGCAGCGGCTCGGGCGCTTAGCATTATCACGCCTCGCCTGCTCACGACGCGCGGCTTCCCTTCGTCTCGGAACACAAACAGACCCGCTTTGCGGCTCTTGGTTTGTATTCCTCGCTCCGGTCCATCCGCGCTGTTCGCAACGGCTCGGACGCTTAGCCCTTGCAGCGCTCCAGGTACTCGCCGGTACGGGTATCGATCTTGATCTTGTCGCCGGGGTTGATGAACAGGGGAACCTTGATCTCAGCGCCGGTCTCCAGGGTAGCGGGCTTGGTCACGTTGGTAGCGGTGTCGCCCTTAAAGCCGGGATCGGTCTCGGTGACCTCCAGCTCCACGAAGGTGGGGGGCTCCACGCCGAAGACGCTGCCCTTGTAGGACATGACCTTGCAGCTCATGTTCTCCTTCACGAAGCGGAAGGAATCGCCCAGCAGATCCTTGCTGATGGGCAGCATGTCGAAGGTCTCCATGTCCATGAAGTAGTACAGATCACCATCGTTGTAGCTGTACTCCATGTCCTTGCGCTCAACAAAGGCCTGCTCAAACTTGGCGGTGGGGTTGAAGGAGGTCTCGGTCACGCCGCCGGTGATGATGTTCTTCATCTTGGTACGGACAAAGGCGGCGCCCTTGCCGGGCTTTACGTGCTGGAACTCGACGACCTGCATGACCTTACCGTCCATCTCGAAGGTCACGCCGTTGCGGAAATCACTGGCGGAAATCATTGCCATAGGAATCATCCTCCATTGTGTTTTTAATGAACTAATTTATTTTACCCTGTTTCCCTTGTTTTGACAAGGGGGTTTGCTAAAATTCCGGCAAATCACAGAACAATCAGGTCTTTGGGGGAGCGGGTCAGGTCCTCGCAGCCTCCCTCACGCAGTACCAGAACGTCCTCAATGCGCACGCCGAACTTGCCCGGCAGATAGATCCCCGGCTCGGCGGAGATCACCGCACCGGAAGGCATCGCTTCCTGCTGGGAGGGCGAGGCGTTGGGCGCCTCATGGATCTCCAGTCCCAGAGAGTGGCCGAAGCTGTGGGTGAAGTACTCGCCGTACCCCGCCTCAGCGATTACCTGACGGGCCGCAGCGTCGATCTCGCTGCCTGTCACCCCTGCCCGGGCAGCGGCAATCCCCGCCTTCTGAGCCTGGAGGACGGTATGGTACACCTTCTCCATCTCTTCCGTAGGCTGACCCACCGCCACGGTACGGGTCATGTCGGAGCAATAGCCGTCCCAAATGCAGCCAAAGTCCATGGTAACGAACATCCCGGCTTGGATCACGGTCTCTCCCGGCACCGCGTGTGGCATGGAGCCGTTGGCTCCCGCCGCTACGATGGGATCAAAGGACACCTTGCGGGCGCCCCGGCGCAGCATCTCATACACCAGCCGGGCAGCCACCTGCTGCTCGGTCATACCCGGACGGATAAAGTTCAAAATCTCCCGAAACGCCTGGTCGGTGATCTCCTGGGCCCGGCGCATGGCAGACAGTTCCTCCACGTCCTTGGAAGCCCGCAGCTGGGTAAGCAGCTTCTGGGCCGGTACCAACTGGCAGGGCAGCGCGTCGCACAGGCGCTGATACTGCTCCACATTCATATATCCGCTCTCAAAGCCCACCCTTTCAAATCTCTGGGTACGGATATAATCCCGAGCCAGGGACAGATGTCCCTTCTGGGCCGAGATCAGGGAGAGCTGAACCCCCTTCACTTGTTTTTGCGCGGCTTCGATATACCGCCCGTCGGTGGAGTAGTGAGCCCCCTGCCTGCCTACCAGCAGCCAGCCCTCTCCCTGAAAGCCCAGAGCGTAGCGCTCCCCCGGCTCGCTGGTGATCAGCATAGCGTCCAGGTTATGTTCCTCCAGAGATCTGGAGATTTTTTCAATGTGATTCATGCTTATGCCTCCTCAGAGCTGCAAAAGCCCTGGTAAATTCTCTTCATCTCCACCGCGTCCTCCGCTTGAGTACCTGCGCTTTCGCAGATGAAGGTGGGACTCCAGCCCCGGCGGGCCACTTCCCGGGCCAGCGGCGTCCAGTCCGGCCCAAAGCCCCCGTGGTCTGCAAAGGTACGGTGGCGTTTTTCTCCGCCGTTGGGAGTGAACTCGATGCGGGAGAAGTGGCTGTGGAAACGGCTGGCCCGCTCCTCACCCAGCACCCGCTCCACCTTGTCCAACATCTCCCGGCAGGCCTGCTCTCCCTCCAGCTCACCCAGCGAGCGGGCGTACAGGTGGCCAAAGTCGATGCAGGGGATAAGCCGCTCATCCAGGGTACAC
>NZ_JBKVXZ010000012.1:0-66811 GCF_046973065.1 Flintibacter sp.
GGCCGAGAAGAACGGCAGCGACGTTCATGTTGGTGACATCGTCATCTCCGGCGGCAAGGCTACCTATGACGCCCGCACCGGCACCGACAGCAAGTACGCCAAGATCGACAACACCAAGGTGGACGGCAAGTACACCATCCAGCTGGGCGAGGATCTGTACAACGGCGACCTGGTCAAGGCCGACGGTGCGGATGACGACTTCGGCCGTCCTTCCGTGAAGTGGACCTATGAGAACAAGGAGATCGGCACCTACGCTGACGACGCTGACGCTGTTTACACCGCCACTGTCGAGAAGCAGGATCTGTACGATCTGGTGGGCAGCGATGTCTACAACGACCTGAAGAACGGCGATGCCGACTTCTCCGTGGTCGTGGACGGCGTGGCTCTGAAGGATGTGAAGCTGAGTAACTACATCGTCAAGAACAACGATGACGACGCTGGCGATAAGATCATCAAGAAGGGCGCTACCACTGAGGTGTTCATCGATGATGACTCCAACGACGTGGTGATCACCGTCATCAACTCCTATGTTGCTCAGGTCGATGGCGACTACGACAAGAACGACGAGGAGCTGGATCTGAAGGCTCTGGATGGCACTGCGCTGCCCGCCGACGACACCACTCTGTCCGCCGATGACTTTGACTACCTGGACACCTACTCTGACGAGGACTACGTCCTGGTCACTGTGGCCAACAAGGAGATCAAGACCATCGACCTGGCTGAGACCGTCGAGGGCAAGGTGACCGCTTACACCGAGAAGAAGAATGTCACCGTGGACGGCACCAAGTACGAGTACTCCAAGAACTACACTGACGCCGTGAATGACGACAGCAATCTGTCCTACGACCTGAACGAGGCCTATACCCTGGTTCTGGACGCCAACGGCTATGTGATCTACACCGACGGCACCGCTGGTCACAACGACTATGTCTACGTGGCTGAGATTGCTCATACCGGCGGCGCGAAGGCCGACCTGGAGGCCGATGCCTACTTCATCGACGGCACCAACAAGGTTGTTGTGGTTGACAACGATGATGAGATCAAGGATGATACCGACTTTGAGAACAAGTGGTACTCCTACAACGAGAAGAGCAACGGCAAGTACGAGCTGGAGGCGATCACTGATGAGAAGAACGTGACTTACACCGTGAGCGCTGATAACCAGAAGATCGTTGAGAATGGCAAGAGCTCCATCTACACTGATAAGGTTGGCGGCGCCAAGGCCAACAACGACACCATCTTCGTGGTGAACGACGATGACGATGTGACTGCTTACACCGGCATCAAGAATGTCCCCGACATCACCTCCAAGACTGCTGATGTGACTGTGGCTGTGGTGAATGACGGTGCCTACGCCGACGTGGTCTACATCTACTCTGCTGATATGTCCATCTCCGGCGACAGCGGCGACCGCGTCTACCTCCTGGAGAGCAAGCCCAACGCCAGCGTCGACAAGGATGACAACAAGTACTACGAGTACGACGCCATCGTGAACGGCAAGATCACCACCGTGAAGGCTACCGATAAGAATCTGGAGATCGGCCTGTACCAGAACGTCTCCTATGACGAGAACGGCTACATGGATGACCAGGATCTGGTGAAGGACGCCAGCGATGATGACTTCAAGGTCTACAAGGACATCAAGGCTATCTCCTACAAGGCCGGCGTGCTGAGCCTGGGTGAGGGCAAGGACGACGTGGTTCTGGCCGACAAGTACACCATCTTCGTCAACGATGACGGCGACGGCAAGACCACCACTCCCAGCAGCCTGGCTAAGAACTTCGGCAAGGACGGCACCTACTCTGGGGACGTCTTCGTGTTCGAGGATGACAACGACGAGGCCGTTGAGGTCTATGTCTACAAGATGAAGGACGCCGACAAGAACGATGCCGATAAGGTTGACGCCAAGATCGACCATGTTCAGATGTGGGCTGACGGTGGCTTCAGAATCGTCATGAACCAGAATGCCGAGCAGGCTACTAACTTCACCGTGGAGCTGCAGCAGCGCGTGGACGGCAAGTACGTCTCCGCTGGCACCAAGACTGTTACCCTGAAGAAGGGTGAGATCAGCGTGAACGATGGCGACGATAAGTTCCTGCTGGATACCGGCAGCGTTTACAAGGTCGTTGTGAACGGCGTCGAGTCCAACGAGGTCAAGGGCAAGTAATTCCTGACGGAGTTACAAATCTCTTAAAATCCAATCAGTGTGGCCCCTCCCGTATGGGAGGGGCCCTCTGATTTTATTTCCAGGCCAGATAATAGTAGTTGGTGTCCTTCTGATTGCTGAGGATGTATCTGTCACGGTTATAGTAGACCCGGAAGCCCTTGGATTCGATGGTCAAAATATAATTGGTCCCATAGCTGGTTTGCAGGCACACCGGCTTCCCCGGCAGGGCCAGGCCACCGTAGTAGTCATCGGTATACGGACGGGCGGAGTAGCCCTCCTCCCGCATCACCAGCAGGGCCTTGGGCTGGAAGCCCAGGGAAATCAGGCGGCTTTCCGCCCCGTCTCCGGTGTAGGTCCCGGTCACTAGGCAGGGCATGGATGCCAGCTTTTTACTGAGGGCCTCCAGCGCCGCCGTGGTGGCCTTTTTCGCCACCTCCGCGGCCAGAGCGTCCAGGGCCGTCTGGTCGGCTTTTTCCGCCTGCGCGGCGGCCAGATCCTTGAGAGCGCTGTCAATCTTGGCGTTGTCCTCGTTGAAATCGGTGCGGAGTACCTGATCGTCCGCCTGCCATTGATTGAGTGAAAAATGCTCCGTGTGATTGCTTGCCATAAAAAACACCTCCACCTATACTGGGCAGAGGTCAAAAGTGGTACATTATCATACATTTTATGGTAATTAAGCCCCGCCATGCCCTTTTTCAATCAAGGACCGGCGGGGTCTTGTGTTTTTTGCGCATCCTCCTCTTTCCCATCCATCCCGTAGGGGCGGCCCTCTGTGGCCGCCTGCTATGCTGACGGCATCACCGCCGGCATCAGCGCCACTCAGTACGGCAGCAACAACAGCGTGACCACCGCTCAGGCTGCCCTGATGATGATGAAGGCTCTGGGCTACTTCCAGCTGTCCAAGGACTTCGGTTCTGACTGGCAGGTCGCTACCGTGAAGCAGGGCTCTAAGATTGACCTGTTTGACGGCATCGTTGCCGGTGCTTCCACCGCTATGACCCGTAACGACGTGGCTCAGCTGACTCTGAACACTCTGGAGTCTACCATGGTGGAGACCGATGGTATGTGATCGATACCGACGGCGACATCACCGTTGGCTCCATCAACCGCAACTACACTGGTGAGTCCAACACCATCCTGTACACTGTGAATGATGACGATGCTGTCACCGCTCTGTACATTGTGAAGGCCTAATTCCCTTTTAGCGAACAAAAAAGCAGCTGCCTCCGGGCAGCTGCTTTTTCTATAGTTATCTTTATCCGATAGCAAAATAAAAGTAACTACAGTTTTCCTTATTTAATTGTCGTTCTGCATCTCCTCCGTACCAGGAGACTCCATTTTTCTCCCAGGTAATGGTGAGATTAAGGCAGCTACCGCTGGAGTACGACGTGCCAATGCCAGCGTTGCTGGTTTGGCCGGCAATCAGCACCGTTCCGGTTTTCATCATGCTGTGCTCGTCTACCACCAGGATGACCATCTTCGGTGAAAAATCAAAGTCCAGATGGTTGGGAGCGGACTCCCCGCATTGTCCGTTTCCCTCATAGCTTCCCACAGCAGTCCGCACAACGTTTGCTTTCAAGTCCCCCAGGGCCGTATCAATCTTTGCATGATCCTGATTAAATTCCTCCCTCAGTACGTGATCCGTAGCCTCCCACTGGCACAGGCCATAGTTCTCTGTATAATTGCTTGCCATAGGTATTCCTCCTTAAAAAGTAGTGTTCACCTATGGCGGGAATCCATCTGCAAGTGCATAATGTTATACAAATACTGGTAATTGCGTCATGTCATGCCCATTGCTAAGCATAAATAAACGACAACAGGCCCCGGTCAATGACCGGGGCTTGTTGCCTGTGTGTGTTGTAAAGGAGAGGGAGAAATGGGAGATATTATTATGATTACTTGGTACGCTCATAGAATAACCGATAATTAAGGCAAAACCATGACGGGGATGTGAACTTTCTGTAAACACTCCGGATAGATTACAATCTTTTTTTGCGCAAAAGTTCTCATAGAAGGGAAAGCGCGGCCATCTTAAAACAAAATTAATATTTTCTTAACGGCTTGTCCATATTTCGGCCGAAGAAGAAAAAGCTGTGAGGGCGCGCTTGACGCACTCCCTGCATGCGTGCGATAATATAATAATATTTTACGTTGACGGGCCTGGGCCCGCCCTGAATAGGGGGAACCTTTTTTGATTCAGTATTTGATTCGGCGTTGGTTGGACGGCCGGGATCCTAAGTCACCTGAGGTGCGTCAGATGTGCGGCACCCGGGCCGGCGGAGTGGGTATCGTGCTCAATACGTTGTTGTGTCTGGGCAAGCTGCTGGCCGGTGTGATCACTGGTTCCATTGCAATCGTGGGTGACGCATTAAATAACCTGTCTGATGCAGCCTCGTCTGTGATTACCCTTATAGGGTTCCGTTTGGCCGGGCAGGAGGCGGATGAGGAGCATCCCTTTGGTCATGGCCGTATGGAGTATCTGACCGGCCTAGTGGTGTCCATGGCAATTCTGCTCATGGGATTTGAGCTGGGGAAATCTTCGGTGGAGAAGCTGCTCCATCCGGAAGAACTGGACTTCTCCTGGCTGGCTGTAGTCATTCTGGCCGTGTCTGTGGCAGTCAAGGTATGGATGTACTTCTTTAATCGCACGTTGTCTCAGAAGATCGGCTCAGAGACGATGGCAGCCACCGCAGCCGACTCTCTCTCCGATTCAGCGGCCACCAGTGTGGTTTTGCTGGCTACATTAGTCGGACATTTCTTCCATTGGAAGATCGACGGCTTTGCCGGGTTGCTTGTGGCCCTGTTCATTTTGAAAACCGGCTGGGAGGCTGCAAAAGATACACTGGATCCTCTTCTGGGCCGGCCGATGGACCCGGAGCTGGCAGCAGATATCGACCAGCTGGTCCTCTCCCACGAGAATATCCTGGGCATTCACGATCTGGTCTATCATGACTATGGACCCGGACGGGCTATGATGTCTTTTCATGCCGAGGTTCCTGCCGATGCCGATCTGCTGGAGATGCACGATCTCATTGACCACATTGAGCGGGAGTTGAAGGAGAAACACCACATTGAGACCGTCATCCATATGGACCCGGTGGTCAACGACGGGCGCACCACTGCTCTGCGGGAACAGGTAGCCTATCTGGCTCAGCAGCTGGACCCCTGTCTCACCATTCATGACCTGCGTATTACTGCCGGTCCCCACCATACCAATGTGCTGTTTGACGTGATGGTACCCTATGGGTTCCGCCTTACCGATCATCAGGTGGTCTCACAGCTGCGGAAGGACGTGGAGGCGCTGTCCCCCAAGTATTTTGCCGTTATTCAGGTGGATCATTCTTATGTAGAGCGCCGGGAAAAGTAATTTACAAAATATTCACCTCACTTGGGGGATTTTCCACTATAATATGACTAAACTGAGAATCCACATAGGAACGGAGGAAGTTATCTATGGCGCAGAAGGTTTTGATCGTAGAGGATGACAGCAATATTGCTGAGCTGCTCCATCTGTATCTGGAAAAGGAAGGTTTTGAGACCAAAGTAGCCAAAGACGGAGGCAAGGGCGTGGAGTATTTCCGCTCCTTCCAGCCTGCTTTGGTTCTGCTTGATATTATGCTGCCGGTGATGGATGGCTGGACCGTATTGAAGAAGATCCGGGAGGAGAGTGCTACACCGGTCATTATGCTTACAGCCAAAGGTGAGACAGAGGATAAGGTCACCGGGCTGGAGAGCGGAGCAGACGACTATATTGTAAAACCCTTTGAGATGAAAGAGGTTCTGGCCCGCATCCACGCGGTGATGCGCCGCACCGGCCAAGAGGAGGAACAGGAGAACAAGAAGCTCAGCTTTGATAAGCTGGTGATCAACCTGGATTCCTACGAGCTGCTGGTGGATGGCAAGCGGGTGGATACGCCGCCGAAGGAGTTGGAGCTTTTGTACCACCTGGCCTCTGCCCCCAACCGGGTATTTACCCGCAACCAGCTGCTGGATGAGGTGTGGGGCTTTGACTACTTTGGCGACAGCCGTACGGTAGATGTGCACATCAAGCGTCTGAGAGAGAAGCTGGAGGGCGTGAGCGATCAGTGGCGGCTGAAAACCGTATGGGGCGTGGGCTACAAATTTGAAGTGGCTCCCGCCGGTGCAAACAGCTGATTTGAAGAGGGTGATCCCTTGAAAAGCTTATATAAGCGGCAGCTCATCATGATGGTAGGGATCGTGGCCCTGTCTTTTACCTTGCTGTCTACCGCATTTATGCTGCTGTCCTATCGGTATATTATTTCAGAAACCCGGGATCGCCTGGAGCGGAATGCGGGGTATATTGCCTCGTTTACCTCGGAGTATTTTACCTCGGACTACTATTTAAAAACCCAGGGAACCATTTTGGAGGAGGCTGGAGAAGATTTTTACCGGGCCAATGTGGAGACGCTGACGGCCATGTCGGACTCCTCCATTATTGTGGCTGATTCAAACGGGGAAATTATCTATGCCTCTGAGAGCGAGCTGTACACGAAGAAGATCCCGCAGAATGTTGTGGATCAGATCCAGGAGCGTGGCAGCTACACCGGGATTACCACGCTGAATGGTCTGTACTCCAGCGGACGTTATTTTGCCGGCCTGCCCATCAATGTAAAGATCGGCGATTTGGAGATCAGCCAAGGTTTGGTGCTGGTTTCTGGAGATACCAGCGGACTATCCGAAATGTGGCGTGCCACGGCGACGATCTTTTTCTTTGCTGCCGTGGTGGTGCTTCTGATCGCTGTGATCGCCAGCTCCATTACTTCTGCCCATCAGACCCGTCCTCTTACCGAGATGGCCGAGGCGGCACGGAAATTTGGACGCGGGGAATTTGATGTACGAGTCAACAACTATAAAGACCGATGTGATGAGATCGGAGAACTGGCCGATGCCTTTAACTCCATGGCTAACTCACTGGCTAAAGTGGAAAATCAGCGGGCTGACTTTATCGCCAATGTGTCCCATGAGCTGAAGACCCCCATGACTACCATTTCCGGCTTTGCGGAAGGTATCCTGGACGGTACCATTCCTCCGGAAAAGGAGCAGGACGCGCTGAAAATCGTGGTCTCTGAGACCCGCCGGCTCAGCCGTCTGGTCCGGAGGATGTTGGATCTCTCCCGTCTCAACGCTCTGGCTGAGAACAGTATTACCGCACAGGAGCAGTTTGATCTGGTGGAAGTGGTCTCTCAGGTTATTATCAGCCTGGAGGGAAAGATCACAGACCGAAATCTGGATATGGATGTTCAGATGCCGGAGGACAAGCTGATGGTGTGGGGTGACCCGGACTCGGTCACTCAGGTCTGCTACAACTTGATAGATAATGCGGCCAAATTTGCCGCCGCTGGGACCAGCATTACACTTCGTATCACAAAGAAGGAGGGCAAAGCATATACTTCCATCAGCAATCTGGGTGCTACCATTCCCCAGGATGAGCTGCCCCTTCTGTTTGAACGTTTTCATAAGGCGGACTACTCCCGCAGTATGGATCGGGATGGCGTGGGTCTGGGCCTGTATATCGTCAAGACCATTTTGGGCAACCTAAAAGAAAATATTACCGTCACCAGCGAAGATGGTCTGACCACCTTTACCTTTACGCTCACGCTGGCCTGACGAAAGACTGGAGTTATCCTATGACGCAGCAACCGCAAGATCTCTGGCAGGGCGGCCCCTGGGAGCAGCCCTCTCCGCACTATCCAACTCCACCGGCCGTGGTGATTCCACCTCGCGCTCCCGATATTTTGCGTCCCAAGCGCCGCCGCCCCAGACGGGCACTGCTGATTTTTCTTCTGGTGTTTGTCCTGCTGCTGGGATTGGCGGTAGGTATGCTTGTAGTACGCTACCTCTTGCCGCAGACGGGTGGGGGAAACGATCCCCAGATTTCTCAGACTTCCCAGTCGGAGGATCCCTTTGGTAAGCTGGAGCGGGCACAAACAGGGACAGGCGTAACTGTGCCGATCAGCCAGGCCTCGGGTCCGGCTCTGACCGCCACAGAGATTTACGAAAAAAATGTAAATTCCATCGTGTCTATTGAAGGCGAAGGAGAAGACAGTTATGGGTCAGGTACCGGTGTGGTCATGACTCAGGACGGCTATATTATTACCAACGCCCATGTCGTGGCGGATATGCGCCGAGTACGAGTGATTTTCTCCGATGAGTCTATCTTACCTGCCAGACTGGTGGGTGCTGATGCGGAGGAGGATATCGCGGTTCTCAAAGTGGAGGCAGAGGGACTGACTCCGGCAGAGTTCGGCGATTCCGATCAGCTGCGCTGCGGAGATATGGTGGTTGCCATTGGTGACCCCTTAGGATACCGAACCTCCATTACCCAAGGGATCGTGTCCGCCCTGAACCGGACCGTAGAGGTGGATGGGATCCTGATGGACCTGATTCAAACTAGTGCCCCCATCAATTTTGGTAACTCCGGCGGCGCACTCATCAATGATCACGGTCAGGTGGTAGGAATCACCACTATTAAGATCGTTTCGGATGATGGTACCGTGGAAGGGCTGGGCTTTGCGATTCCTATGGCCCGGGTCAAGCTGATGGCCGATCGCCTGATTGCCGGTCGTCCGGCGGCCATGCTGGGCATCACAGTGCTCACACAACCAGAAGAATCTGGCGGACTGAGAGTCTATGAGGTTGTGCAAGATAGTAACGCCTGGCAGGCCGGCGTTCGCGAGGATGATATCCTGCTGAGCGTGAACGGTGTCAGTGTGGATAGCCTCGATCGCTTAAAGCAGATTGTAGCCAGTCTGGTTGTGGGAAATGAAGCCACCGTGCGTATTTTACGGGATGGTCAAGAACTGGAGTTTTCCTTTGTCATTCAGAGCCGGGAAGCGCTGGGGTAACACCTTTGTCTACCACAGGTCTACCAAATGTCTACCACAAAACCTCCGAAAACCGTTGTCTCTCAACGGTTTCCGGAGGTTTCTTTTTTTTAGATGGAAAGATTTGTCTACCAAATGTCTACCAAACAAACTTTTTTATTTTATTTTTGCTAATAAATAAGGTTTTGATCTGGAATATGCAACCATTTTTGATGTGTAAGGGTCGTTATGCTTTGCGATTTTGGCAAAAAAGTTTGCTTTTAAGCCAATTTTTAGAAGAAAACAATCCTTCCTGAATAAAAAAGGAGGAATTTCCAATGAGAAACCTGAAGCGTGCTCTCAGCCTGCTCCTGTCCTCTACCATGGTTCTTGGTATGCTGGTCATGGGTTCCAGCGCTGCGGGCTATCAGGATGTCGATGCTTCCAACGTCAACCAGGAAGCCATCGAGGTCCTGCAGACTGTAGGTATCATGACTGGCGATCAGAACGGGAACTTCAATCCCGATGGCAGCATCACCCGTAACGAGATGGCCGTTGTCATGGCTCACCTGCTGAACCTGGACTACGACTACTATCGTGGTACCAATCCCTTTACTGACGTGCCCGAGTGGGCCGCTCCCTATGTGGCCGCTTGTGCCGCCGAGGGCGTGGTCGCCGGCATCGGCAACGGCCAGTACGGCGGCAACAACAAGGTGACCGCCGCTGAGGCCAGCCTGATGATCATGAAGGCTCTGGGCTACTTCCAGAACGCCGAGGACTTCGGCTCTGACTGGCAAGTAGCTACCATCCGTCAGGCTTCCTACATTAATCTGTTTGCCAACATCAATTCTGATGCTGATAGCGCTCTGACCCGCGCCCAGGTGGCTCAGCTGGTGCTGAATGGCCTGAAAGCTCAGATGGTTGACTTTACCGGCGACAAGGGCATCCAGATCGGCGATGTGACTGTCGGTTACCGCGCTGAGTACACTGCCCGCACCAACGCCAATAAGAAGTACAACAGCATCGATACCGGTAAGACTGACATTGCTGGTAACAATCAGTACTACGTTCAGCTGGGTGAGGAACTGTACAACGGCGACCTGAAGCTGGCTGACGATGAGGCTGACGTGTTCGGCCGTCCTGCTCACACCTGGAGCTTTGACGGTGAGAAGATCGGCACCTATGTCAACTACGACCTGATGGTCGAGGAGTATACCACCTCCGTTTCCGGCAAGGAGCTGTACGATGTCGTGGGCAAGACTGCTTTTGACAAGTATGACTTCTCTGCTTATGTGGACGGCAAGGATGATGACTTCTATAAGCAGATTTCCAAGAACAACAAGGATGACGTTGACGTGACCGACAACGGCGCTCTGACTCAGGTGTTCGTGGACTCCGACGCCGAGGAAGTTGTTGTTACTGTTATCAACACCTACCTGGCTCAGGCTGATGCTGACTACAACGAAAAGAAGGATGAGGCCAACTTCGTCATCTATGCTGATAGCGAGAAGCGTGTGTCTGTTTCAGGAGAGGACTTTGCTGTCTCTGATGTGGCTGAGGGCGAGTTCTATCTGGTGACTTATGCTGACCGTGAGATTCAGAGCATTGCTGATGTCGAGACTCTGTCTGCAGTTGAGATCAGCAAGATCAGCACTAGCGGCAATATGGTTACTTCTGTGACTGTGGACGGCACCAAGTATGACGATTCCGCCATGCTGAAGTATGATAGCAAGGTGCTGAACGAGTACACCCAGAGCAATATGAAGGATAAGACCTACAATGTCTATCTGGATCAGTACGGCTACATGATCGGTATTGAAGAGGTTGACGGTGTTGACAACTATGTCTTCATCACTGGTGTTGATCCCAACGGCAGCAACCTGACCACCAAGAGCTATGATGCTAACGCCATCTTTGTTGATGGTACCAGCAAGGTCATTGAGGTCAAGAACACCGATGATGTTCGCGACCTGAACAGCCCCGTTGTGAACAAGTGGTTCACCTACACCAAGAACAGCAGCGATGTGTACACCCTGAAGCCCGTGGGCAACGACATTGACAAGGACGTTGACCTGGCTCAGAGCCAGCACAACGCTACTCGCAGCGGCTCCACTCTGACCGATAACGTGATCGACTCCAAGCACATCTCCCTGAAGAGCGAGAAGGACGGCAAGGTATACGGCAATGATGATTCCATCTACCTGCTGGCTGATCTGGACAAGGTTACCAAGAGCAAGACTGACTATGCTGTGATCAGTGGTACCAGTGAGGTTGTGACTGGTGTGGACAATGCCAGCTTCAAGATCTACACCCGTCAGGACGCTTTTGACGAGGTCAAGTGCGACGGTACTGCTAGTGCCGATAACACCTCTTCCGGTGTTTATGTTCTGTATGACGATGACAACTATGTGATCGCCGCTGTGGTCGTGGGCGAGAGCGACAGCGTCTCCTCCAAGATTGCCTATGTGAACAGCGATGACCTGAAGGACGAGAGCTACGACAAGGCTTCCGGCGAGTGGACTTGGACCCGTGAGGTCATCATCAACGGTGAGTCCGTGATCCTGACTGAGGTTGGCGACGATGACAACAGCGTCCTGGAGAACTACAATGTCACTAAGGATGGTCGCTGGGTCACTGTGAAGTACGATGCCAACGGCAATGTGAAGGACATTGAGCCCTTGGAAGGCAAGGATTACTATGTCGACGACATTCAGGAGGCTGTAGCCCTGATCGAGGCCGACGATGAGGATGTTATCGTTGTTGCCGATTCTGCTGAGAAGCAGTACAGCCTGAAGGGCAAGACCCTGTACGATGAGACCGAGAATAAGGAAGGCTTCCGCATCGCTGAGGATGTGAATGTTGTTCTGACCCAGACGGTCAAGAACAAGGAGACCACCGAGTACTACACCGGCGTTAACTCCCTGAAGTCCATCCTCGAGGATCTGAACGAGGATGCTGACGGCAAGAACACCTATGAGTTCTACGCTGTGATTGAGGATGGTCGCGCCACCTCCGTGATCATTGTTGACGGCAACAAGGACAATGACTATGAGGGTCCCGATGGCGGCAGCAGCGATGCCAATGTGATCAAGCTGTCCAGCCGGAACAATGCCAAGGAAACCGGCGCTAAGATCGAGCTGAAGAGCGCTGTCTCCAAGGACACCACCTATGAGGTGCAGCTCCAGATGATGAACAATGACGGCGATTGGCGCACTGTCGATACCATCAAGGTTCTGGTCAAGAGCGGTGATAAATATGGCTTTACTCCTGTTACCGGTATCTCCGGCAACCAGCAGTATCGTCTGGTCTATGGTGAGCTGACTGCTCTGCTGAGCAAGTAATGCTCTTAAAAGACCATTAAGGCTTAAAAAAGGTCCCCGAGCTTTGTGCCCGGGGACCTTTCTCTCATACGACATTTCGCTTTAAGCCCAAAGCCCAATATTGCTTGGATTTGCTGTTCATCTGATACCGGGCGTCCACGCCGTTGACCAGAGATAACTGGGCATCATTCCATGTGACATTTGTGTCATCGACAAAACTTTCGTTATAGGTTTTATCCTGGGCCACCATCAGCGGAGTTTTATTTCCTCCCAGTCCGGTTACTAAGGCCAGATCTCCGACGATAAAATAGACATCCGGGATCTGGCTAAAGGTAATTTTTGTGGCCTTGCCTGTACCATATGTGCCCGTGCCGGTGTAGGTAATCAGCTCCATCTGACAGTTGCCTGCCGCTGCCGCTACGGCCGCTACTGCACGCTCCAATGTAATGTCCTTGTCAGCCAAAGTTTTTAGGATTTCATCCATCTTTGCATTATCCTGATTGAATTCCTCCCTCCTTACCTGGTCCGTGGCCTCCCACTGGCACAGACCGTAGTGTTCTGTATAATTGCTCGCCATAGGTACTCCTCCTTAAAAGTAGCGTTCACCTATGGTAGAAATCCGCCTGCAAGTGCACAATCTTATACAAATACTGGTAATTATGCCCCGCCATGCCTGTTTCCATGTGTGGGGTTACTGTTTTCTTCCAGGAAACTTGTTTGGTAGCACAAATCTCTCCCCTAGAAAGAATTGTGCAAATGCAATAAAAACATTGAAAAGCATATGGAAAGTTTATGGTCAATATGATATAATATCCACAACAAATAGAAAGAAGGTCCTAGCTTTATAACTGGTTATGGTTCAAAAAGGAGGGGCGTAGGATGGGTGGATCCTGGTTCGCGCACGGAGCAGATGAAGTTCGAGAGTTGTCGTTCTTGTTTTGCGGCCGCCAGAATTGTCAACCTGGAGAGGCGGTTGGCCCCGCAGTGCGGGAGCACTATGTGATGCACTATTGCTTGTCGGGACGGGGAGTATACCGGGCTCAGGGAGTAAAGTATGAGATCGGTCCGGGAGATGGATTTTTGATTCTGCCCGGTGAACTCAGCTCCTATCAGGCAGATTCCCAGCAGCCCTGGAACCATATTTGGGTAGGCTTTACCGGAAGCCGGGCGGCGGACTATCTCAAATGCTGCGGCTTGGGAAAGGAGCGGCGTACCTTCCAGTGCGCCCAGTCCCAACAGCTGGAGGACTGTGTGCAGGCCATGCTGGGCTTTGATACCGCCGGAGCGGGCAACGAATTGCTGCTGTTGGGAGAGCTGTATGTGTTTTTGGGTTGGATTGCCCAGTCGGCGCAAAGCTCCGTCCGGCGCAGTCGGGAGACAGCGTCGGAGTATGTGGAGCTGGCCATGGAGTATATCCGCAACCATTTCCAGGAGGACCTCACGGTGGCTAAGCTGGCCCGGTATGTGGGGCTTAACCGCAGCTATCTGACCACAGTATTCCAAAACACCATTAACATGTCGCCCCAGCAATATCTGATGCGGTTCCGCATGGAATGGGCAGCCAACATGCTGAGTGAAAACAAACTGACGGTAGGTGAGATCGCACGCTCCTGCGGCTATCCCGATCCCCTTACCTTCTCTAAGGCGTTTAAGCGCACTTTGGGAGTCACCCCCACCCAGTATCGTCGGGAGCATGAAGAACAGCCCTAGAACGGCTTATCGTGCGGGGACAGGTTTTCATTGTCATTTTCCGGAAGAGTCGCTATAATATGAAATATACCCTGCATGAAGGGCCGGCCTCCGCCGGTCCCCCCGCGAGGGAACAGTCCAGACAGGAGGCGCGCCATATGAGCAACTATGTTATTTCCATCAGCCGTGAATTTGGAAGCGGCGGAAGATTGATCGGGAAGAGGTTGGCCGCCCGGCTGGGAATCCCGTGTTATGACCGTACTTTGATCCAGAAGACCTCGGAGAAGAGCGGCCTTTCCCCGGAATTCATTGCTCGGGCAGAAGAACGGGCAAGAAGCCGCTTCCATCTTACCTTTACGCCCATTGGTATCGGAATTCCCACCTACACCCAGCAGGGAGTGCCGGTAAGCCTCCAGGCCTTTTTTGCCCAGGCCGAAGTGATTCGGGAGCTGGCTGACCAGGGACCGTGTGTCATTGTGGGCCGCTGCAGCGACTATGTGCTGGGAGAGCGTCCGGAGTGCCTGAAAGTGTTTGTCCATGCGCCCCTGGAGGACCGGGTGGTGCGGTGTGTGGAGGAATACCACATCCCTACCAGCAACATGTCCGAACGGATTCGGGATATGGACCGGGGCCGGTCGAACTATTATAACTACTACACCGGTCACACCTGGGGCGAGATGCGCCGGTATGACCTGACCATCAACTCCAGCGTGACCGGCATTGAGGGAGCGGTGGATCTCATCGCCGCACTGGTTCGTCTGCGTACCGCCCAGGCGGAGATGGCTGAGTGAGTTCTCAGAAATACCAAGGAGGAAACCACATCCCAAAGGTCCAGATTTCCGGCCAAGCGGGCGGACTGGAACGCTATATCCGCGCGGTAGAGCGAGCGGGAGCGATTCCGGTGCCTGGGATTTGTCCCATACCTGATCCCAGCTGCGATGCTCTGGTGTTGTGCGGCGGGGGAGATATGGATCCGGTCCTGTTTGGACAGGAGAACCGGGGTTCCAATCCACCGGACCGGGAGCGGGACCGGGCGGAGCTGGCTTTGGCGGAGGCCTTCCTTACCTGGAAACGCCCAGTGCTGGGAATTTGCCGGGGGATGCAGGTGCTCAACGTGTTTCTGGGAGGCACGCTGATCCAGGACCTGCAGCCCGCTTGGCGGGTGCGCCACCAGGGAGAGGAAGATGTCTACCACCCGATCTGCTGTGAGCCGGGAAGCCTGCTGGAGCGGCTTCTGGGGCCTTGTCCCGTGGTCAACAGTGCCCACCATCAGGCGGTGGACCGTCTGGGACATGACCTGGAAGCCACCGCTTGGGCGCCGGAGGGATTTACAGAAGGAATCGAACATAGCTGCCTACCTGTGCTGGGGGTGCAGTTTCATCCGGAACGTCTGTCCGGGCCGGGCCGGGGCGAGGGAAGCGCCCTGTTTCAATGGCTCATTTCTTGTATTGAAGCATAAAAATGGAGGAAACCATTTGGTTTCCTCCATTTTTCTTATTTTGCAACCACAATGCGGATGCGTCCGCCGTTGCTTTCTGCCTTGTCGTACCAACCGGTGAGGCTCAGTCCCTTCTCCTGGACCCGTTGAGCGGAGGAGAGGTAGTAGGAGCCGTTGCGGTATTCGTAGACCACCACGTTGTCTGCCATGGTGTAGGAGCGGTTGCTGGCGATGAGCTGATTTCCGCTGATGCTGGTGGCAGTCACCTTGGTGAGGTTGTAGATCTTGTCGGGGTTGGTAAGGTCGCCCTTGATCATCACACCGCCGGTGCTGACGGGGAAGCCGGTGGTGATGTTGGGCAGGGTGTAGGTGGTGCCGCCCACATCATACACATAGGTGTAGTAGTTGGTCAGGCCGCCGGAGGGGAGTACATCCATCCGGGTCAGCAGGCCGTAGCTGTAGTTATCGCCGGTAACATCGTTCAGAATCAGACGGTCGATCTCACCGCTGCCGTTCATGGTGTAGTAGCTGACCATATCCTGGGTGAGATTGATGCCGGCCAGGCGGCTGGCAAAGACCCGGGTTCCGGAGTTCTCGTACACGTCCAGAATTTCCACGCCGTCAGCCAGAGGGGTGGAGCCGATTTTGCTGCCGTCGCTGCTGACCTTGCCGGAGAGCTTTGCAGCCTGCAGGCGCTTGAGGGAGACGGTGCCATCTGCGGCAATGTTTACTCCTACCAGATCGCCTACCTCGTAGGTGTGGGTGGTGCACTCATAGTTGTAAGAGTTGCCGTCGGTAGCCAAAAGGGTAATGGTATCGGCGGT
Source organism: Flintibacter sp. (assembly GCF_046973065.1). Classification (NCBI taxonomy): domain Bacteria; kingdom Bacillati; phylum Bacillota; class Clostridia; order Eubacteriales; genus Flintibacter; species Flintibacter sp. The sequence goes on from NZ_JBKVXZ010000012.1 coordinate 16,263, forward strand.
GTAGGAGGAGTGGTAACCGTCGGAGTAAGATTCCCGGGTGACCTTGGTGACCACACCGCAGCGCTCCGAGGTGGTGGCAATGGGGTCGGTGACAGCGGCTACCTTGCCCTGACGGCCGAGGAGCAGAGAGACTGTGTCGCCCAGGTCATAGGTGCCCAGATCGGACAGAGCATAGACGGCAGCCGCACTGTCCAGCTCATAGGAGTGTCCGCCGATGGTCACTGCAGTGGGAGCAGCGGTGTTGGGGGTAATGGCCTGAATGGTGCCCACCACCTTGTCCGAGTAGACCCACAGGGTGCGCATGGACTGGCACCAGTAGACCACATCGTACTCCTGTACCTTGCTCAGGGAGGAGGCCTCGCCGTCCCGGGTCACGGTAACGCCCGAGAGGGAGAAGGGAATGGAGGACTGCCAGTTGCCGGTGGCTACCAGGGGACCGTCCATCACGCCGTTGATCAGAGCAACCAGATCCACCTCACCGGCGGCATTGAGGGAGTGTCCCAGAGAATTGATGTATGGGGTGCCGGATTTGGTGTTGGTGGAGAGCATGTTGTAGAAGAGATACATGGCGTCGTAGCGGGTGAGCACGTCGCTGCTGTTCTGGGCTTTGAGTCCCCGGTCCAGCTTCAGGCTGTGGTAGAGAGCCATCTGCGGGGTGGGGTAGGCGCCGGAAAAGTCCTCGTTGCTGTATCCCAGCAGCTGCAGGATAATGGTCACGCCCTCGGCCAGGGTGATCTGATTGGAGGGGCGGAAAGTGCCGTCCGAGTATCCGGTGATAAGCCCAGCGGCTACGCCGGCCTCTACAAAGCCAGCCGCCCAATGGGTATAGGGTACGTCAGGGTAGGGGGAGGTGGAAGCCTCTCCCACCTGGTCTCCGTTGGGGGAGGCCTTGACCGCCATGGTGATAAACTCGGCCCGGGTGACGGTGCGGTCCAGCTGCATGTTGCCCTGGCTGTCGCCCACCATAATACCCAGGGCGTTGACTACCTGGGTCACCTCCTGCTGGGCAGGGACCGTGGCGGAGCGGGCGCCGGCCGGCAGTACCAGCATCCCCACAAGCAGGGCAGCGGCAGTGCCGGCGGCGAGAATGGATTTTAACTTCATAAGAGGTCTACCTCCTTGTTATTCATAGCGCAGCGCGTCGATGGGATTGAGCTTGGCGGCCTTGTTGGCGGGCAGGTAGCCAAACAGGATGCCAACGCCCACCGATACGCCAAAGGCCACGGCAATGGCACCCAGAGAGACCACGGCGGTAAACTCTGTGGAGCCAGAGCTCATCATACCATCGATGAGGGTGCCCGCTAGCTTAGCGAGCACAATGCCAAGCACGATGCCGATCAGGCCGCCGATGGCAGAGGTGGTGCCAGCCTCGATGATGAACTGTCCGCGGATGTCCCGGCGCTTGGCGCCCAGGGATTTGCGGATGCCGATTTCCCGGGTGCGCTCCGAGACGGATACCAGCATGATGTTCATGATACCGATGCCGCCTACCAGCAGGGAGATGCCTGCAATGGCCACCAGTACCACCATCATGGTGCCCATCATGGTGTTCATCATGTCCAGCATCTCAGCCGAGGTGACCACCATGTAGTTGCCGTCCTCGCCGTACACTTTATCCAAAAAGGTTTCGATGATGCCGCGGGAGGCGGTGGCGGTGTCCTTGCTGGTGCCGCTGAACATGTAGTTGTCCATGCTGAAGGACATGCCGCCTGCTCCGGCGCCGGCAGTGTCACTGCTTAAGGCGCTGTTAAGCTGCTGGGCGTTGGTGTAGGGAATGATGATCACGTCATCCGCAGAGCTCTTGCGGGACTCCGCGCTCTCGGACAGAATGCCTACAATGGTGTAGTTATAGCCGCTCAGGCCGATGGTCTTGCCCAGCGCATTGCCGTTATAGTACTCCTTGCTGATGTAGGAGCCTATCACGCATACCTTCTGAGAGCGGAGTACGTCCACATACTGAAGGAAGCGTCCCTGCTCCACCGTGAGCGCCCGAATTTCGTCATAGTCCTCGCTGACACCTACCACGCTGTAGGGGGTGAAGGTGTCGCCCGGGGTACGGGCAGAGGCGGAAGAGACCGTAATATAGGGGCTGACGGCGGTGAGGTATTTGGGGTTTTTCTCCACCAGGTCATACATGTCGTCCGTGTCTACCTCACGGGAGGAGCCGCTGGACTGAACGGTGACCTGAATGAGGTTGGCGCCCAGCTCGTCAAAGGAGTCGCTCATCAGCTTCTGCATGCCGTCACCCAGAGAGATGATGATAATGACTGCGGCCACGCCAATGATGATGCCCAGCATGGTGAGCAGAGCACGCATCTTGCTGGTGGCCAGAGACTTCAGGGCCAGGAAGAAGGATTGCTTCACACCCATCAGGCGTTCACCTCCTCGTCCAGATCCTCGTCCTCATCCTCGTCCAGTTTGGGCTGGACCACAGCCTGAGGATCGCTGGAGTCGCCGTCGTAGATGATTTTTCCGTCCTGAAGGCGGATAATGCGCTTGGCCCGCACGGCGATGGAGTTGTCGTGGGTAATAAGCACCACGGTGTCGCCCTCCCGGTTGAGCTTTTTCAGGAAGGAGAGGACCTCGCGGCTGGTGTGGGAGTCCAGTGCGCCGGTGGGCTCGTCGGCCAGAATGACTGAGGGGTTGCCTGCCAAAGCCCGGGCAATGGATACACGCTGCTGCTGGCCGCCGGAGAGCTGGTTGGGACGGTTTTTGTATTTCGATGCCAATCCAACCCGGTCCAGCGCGCTGAGAGCCCGTTCCCGCCGCTCCCGTTCCGGAACTCCGGCATACAGAAGGGGAAGCTCCACATTTTCCAGCACGTTGAGCTTGGGAATCAGGTTGTACTGCTGGAAGATAAAGCCCAGCATCTTATTGCGGATCACCGCCTGCTGGTCATCGTCCATGGTGGATACATCCACGCCGCCCAGGAAGTAATGTCCGCTGGTGGGCACGTCCAGACAGCCAATGATGTTCATGGCAGTGGATTTACCGGAGCCGGACTGGCCTACGATGGCCACAAACTCGCCCTTGTCGATGGAGAAGCTCACCCCATCCAAAGCGCGCACCTGGGTATCACCCATGGGATAGATCTTATAGACCTGCTGAAATTCGATCAGGTGTCCCATGGCTTACATCCCCATCATAGCGGCAAAGGGATTGGAGACCTCGTTGACCCACACGACAATTTCTCCCTCGCTGAGACCGCTGGTAATCTCAATGTTGTCGTTATCATTGCGGCCCAGCGTGACCTCGCGGGTCTCCAGCTTGGAGGGATCGACCACGTTGCCGTTTTCATCCAGAGCGCCCTCCTGGGCCACCTGGACGGTGGGCTTATCGCTGCCTCGGTTCACGGCATCTACCGGTACGCACAGAACCGTGCCGGCCCGCTCCACAATGATGTCGGCGGAGACGTTCATTCCCGGCTTGAGGTCCTGAGGATCGTTGATGACCACCGTAACGGGATAGTTGGTCTGGCCGCTGACGGTAGTACCGTTGATGTTGACGGTGTCCACCACACCGGAGAAGGTGACGCCTTCCACCGCATCGGCGGTAATGGTGACCTCCTGGCCGACCTGGACCTTGTTGATATCCTTCTCATCGATCTTCATTTCAAAGGTCAGGGTAGACATGTCATAGAGAACGGCCAGGGTGCCGCCGGCGGCGGTGAGGCTGTTGTTGTCAATGGTGTCACCGGCCTTGAAGTTCTTTTCGATCACCGTGCCAGAGATGGGGGCGGTGATGGTGTAGTTGTCCAGCGCGTCCTGGGCGTTCTGCAGAGAGAGCTGCGCATTCTGCAGGGAGATGGAGGCGTTCTCCAGAGAGGTTTGCGCGGAGGAGCCGCCCAGCGTGGCCAGCACCTGACCAGCCGATACCCGGCTGCCCGCGGAGACGTTCAGACTGACCACCTCGCCGCTGCCGGTAGCGACGACAGTCTGGGTGAGATTGGCCTCAAAGGTGCCGCTGCCGGCGCAGGCGATGCTGCCCACCTTGGCGGTGGCTGTAGTAGAGGTGGTGAGAGCGCCGGGGTTCTGTACCCGGATCTTTACCTGGCGTACCAGAGCGCCGCCGTTGCCCACCAGGTCGGCGTTGGCCACCGATTCCACCGTGCCGGTGAGTGTCTCCAGCGTGCCGGCCAGCGTGACCTGAGCGGAGGAGCCCACGGCGATGCGCTGAGCGTCGGCGGACTGGAAGGGGACGGTAAGGGTCATGGTAGAGGTATCCGAGATATCCGCGATGGGGGAGCCGGCAGATACCAGATCGCCCTTCTTCACGTGCAGCTTCTGCACAACTCCGGCGCCGGAGGCCTTGGGGTTGAGACCGTCTACGATGGAGTCGTAGTTGAGCTGGGCCTGCTGCACCGACAGCTGGGCCTGCTGCAGAGCGGTCTCGGCACTGCCGGGATCGATGCGGTAGAGGACGTCGCCCTTTTCCACCTGGTCGCCCACCTCAAAGGGGGCCTCCAGAACCTCGCCGGTGACCATGCCGCTGACGTTGTAGGAGTCGATGGGTTGGATGGTGCCGGTGCTGGAGACGGATACAGTCATCTCCTGCATCTGGGCAGTGCTGGTCAGGTAGGCGCCCGCCAGCAGTTCTTTTCCTGCACCCAGCATGGGCCGGATGACGAAGAAGAACAGGGCGGCCAGCACCAGGAGCACCGCGATGACCACTTTAGGCCAGCGGCGCTTTTTCTTGGGTGCTTTCCAGGTCGGGGTGCTGTCCTGCTCGGGAGCATCCGCGATGACGGGGACCTCGGGAGCGGTTTGCAGTTGTTCTTTTGTTTCCATTGCAGTGAACTCCTTGCTGTATGTTAAATTGAAGGGGTGACAGATCAGGTAGCCTCATGGCGGGCCAGCATTCCCCGGCGGAGAATGTCCAGCTGGGCGCAGAAGCGGGTCCATACAGGCTGAGGGTCTGTATGAGACAGGGCGGCGCACAGCGCCGGCGCGGTCACGCTGATAAGAATATGGAACATGTCCTCCAGATCATCCTCACGGCGGATGGACAGCCGGGATGCATCGATGTGGTCAGACAGGGCGGTAAACAGTGAGTGGGTGCCTGCCGAGCGCAGCAGTGCTCCCTGCTGGACCCCGGCATTGCGGTGCAGGATAGCCTGAAACTGCTGTGCGGCCAAATCCTCTCTCCGCTCCACCAGAGCTTGGAATAGGGACTCAAAGGCGGCAAAGAGGTCGCCCTGTTCCCGGTCCAGCAGCTGGACCATCAGCTGGGTAAGATCGTCCAGATAGCACTGCAGCAGATAGCGGAACAGGTCCGCTTTGTCTGTGAAGTACATATAAAAGCTGCCCCGGGAGATTTCGGCCTGATGGACGATGCGGTTGATAGAGGCCTCATCAAAGGGCACCCGGGAGAACTCATCCCGGGCACATTGAAGGAGCTTTTCCCGTTTGGCCTGGGGCAGATGGAAAAATGTTGTGCTGGGCACGGTGTACATACCCCCAAAAAACACAAATATGACAAGTTGTCATATAGTATAATCGCCTGTGTTTTCCCGGTCAAGAGGCAACGGAGCAATTCATAGTTTGTTCATACTTCCAAGCTGCCGTGCTCCGTCTCAGTGTAGCGTAGGCAGGTGAGAAATTTCAAAAAAATTCCTTAAAATTTCATAAAATCTTAGCTCAGCATATACCATCCACCAGGGGGAAGGTCAAGGGAAAAAAGAAGACGGCGCGGAATTTTCCGCGCCGTCTGGGGATCGCATTTGGTTAAGGCTGTTCCATGGCCCAGCGGATGGCATGAGCCACGCCCTCGTGGGCGTTATCGGGGGCAACATGGCGGGCAGCCGCTTTCACAGCTTCGCAGCCGTTGCCCATGGCGATGGGGGTGCCTACCGCCTGGAGCATAGCCAAGTCGTTTTCGCTGTCGCCTACCGCGGCGCACTGGTCCAGAGGAATCCCCCACAGCAGAGCCAGCAGGGCCAGGGTGCGGCCTTTGTTGACTCCAGCGGGTACCAATTCAAAGTCGTGATCGTTGGAGGAGGTGAGTTCTACGCCCTGGAGCTGTGAGAGCTCCTCCAGGGGGTAGGCCGGCCGGTTCCAGTCTCCGTGGATCTTGGTCAGCGGAAGGTCGTGCTCCTCCAGATAGGCGATGGGATCCTCGGATACCACCGCCGCGTTATGAAAGACCGGATAGGGGAAGGTCTTGGAGAGGGACTGCTGAGAGAAGGGGTCCAGTACGATCTGCTCCCCGGCAAAGATCATCAGTTCAATGTCCCGATTCAGACAAAGCTCCAGGGCCTTTCGGCTGACGTCCGCCGGAATATCCCAGCGCCGCAGGTGGGCGCCGGTTGCGTTATCCGACAGCACGGCGCCTCCCAGGCAGACAGACAAATTGTCACACCCAGCCTGGGCGGAAAAGTCGGCAGCTTCTTGCACGGAGCGCCCGGTGGACAGCACCACCTTGATACCCGCCTGGCGGGCCTGGGCAATGGCGGCTTTTGTCTCGTCGGTGATCTGGCCCGCCGGGTCCAGCAGGGTCCCGTCCAGGTCCAGGGCGATGAGTCGGATCATGATAAGGTCCTCCTTAATATGGTGTGTATCTCAGCCCAGTCCAAGCAGCACACCGATGGTGTGCACCAGCAGGGAGGCCACATAGGCCACGCCAAGCTGCCAGGCGATGGAGAAGAGGGTCCACTTGGTGCTCTGCATCTCCCGGGCCAGGGTGGACACCGCGGCCACACAGGGGACATAGAGCAGGATAAATACCAGCATGGAGAAGGCAGCCAGAGGGGTAAAGCCGGTCATAGCCGCGGCTACCTGGGCGCTGGTAGCGGTCAGGGCAAAGCCGTAGAACATAGACAGGGAGGAGACCACCATCTCTTTGGCGATAAGGCCGGTGAGCAGGGCCACTGCCGCCTGCCAGAAGCCAAAGCCCATGGGAGCAAAGATGGGGGCGATCCACCCGCCGATGATGCCCAGCATGGAGGCGGAGGCGTCATCCACCATGTGCAGGGAGAAGTCGAAGGACTGCAGCAGCCACAAAATCATGCTCATCAGCAGGATGAGGGTGCCCGCCTTGATGAGGAAGCCCTTCACCTTCTGCCACACATGGGTGGCGATGTTTTCCATGGAGGGCAGGCGGTAGGGGGGCAGCTCCAGTACGAAGGGAGCGGGTTCTCCGGCAAAGAGGGTGTGCTTGAAGAAGATGCCGGAAAGAATGCCTACCAACATGCCGATGACATACAGGCCAAAGACCACCAGACCTGCCCAGGGGCCGAAGAACGCTCCGGCGATCATGCCGTATACCGGCAGCTTGGCGGAACAGGACATGAAGGGGATGAGCAGGATGGTCATACGTCGGTCCTTCTCATTTTCCATGGTCCGCGCGCCCATAATGGCGGGCACTGAGCAGCCAAAGCCCATCAGCATGGGAATAAAGGCCTTGCCGCTCAGACCAAACCGCCGCAGCAGCCGGTCCATGATAAAGGCGGCCCGGGACATGTAGCCCGAGTCCTCCAGGAAGCTCAGGAAGAAGAACAGCAGGGCGATCTGGGGCAGGAAAGAGAGCACTCCGCCTACGCCGGCGATGATGCCGTCACACACCAGGCTGATGAGCACGGGGGAGACATTTCCGGCGGTCATGGTGTCCCGCAAAAAGCCGGAGAACAGATCAATGAGGGCGCTCACTCCGTCCTGAAGCCAGGAGCCGAAGGGGCCGAAGGTAATAACGAACATTACCAGCATAGCGCACAGGAAGAGGGGAAGGGCGGTGTATTTTCCAGTGACGATGCGGTCGATGCGCTGGCTGAGGGTGGGCTGGCCGCTGGCCTGGCCTCTGACCACAGAAGCTTTGACCACCCGTTCAATGTACTGGTAGCGGCTGTCTGCGATGAGAGTCTCCCGGTCGCCCAGATCGCTGGAGGCCTCATACTCGGCGATGATCTGGTCCAGCTTTTTCTGGGTATCCTGAGGCAGATTCAGGGCCTTAGAGACAATCTCGTCGCCCTCCAACAGTTTGATGGATGCCCAGTGGGCGGGGAGATTGGCGGCATAAGCCGCGTCGTGGATGAGCTCGCCCATCCGGTGGTGGATATCGTGGGTGAATTCATCATAGAGGTCGTCCGGCTCAAAGGTGTAGCCCAGGTGCATCTGCCGGTGGGCCACCTCCAGCAGCTCGTCCAGACCTTCGCCGGTGCGGGCGGTGATGGGTACCACCGGCACGCCCAGTTCCCGGGACAGGCGCTCGATGTCGATTTTATCGCCGTGGGCGTGGACCTCATCCATAAAGTTCAAAGCCAGCACCATGGGGCGCTCCAGCTCCAGCAGCTGTACGGTGAGGTAGAGGTTTCGCTCTAGGTTGGTGGCGTCTACAATGTCGATGATGGCGTCAGGGCCTTCGCCGATGATAAAGTCCCGGGCCACGATTTCCTCCATGGAGTAGGGGGACAGGGAGTAGATGCCGGGCAGGTCCACCACGGTCAGTTCCCGGTCGCCCAGATGGGCAATGCCCTCTTTTTTCTCCACGGTCACTCCGGGCCAGTTGCCAACGTACTGGTTGGAGCCGGTGAGGGCATTAAACAAGGTGGTCTTGCCGCAGTTGGGGTTGCCCGCCAGAGCCACCTTCATGGGGCGGTTGTCGTGGGCGTTGTGGTCGTAGTCCCGGCCGTGATGTTCCAGCTCGTGGACGTGATCCAGCAGCTGACGGCGGATGGCCTCCGGGTCCTGGCTGCGGTTTGAAGGCTTGGGGGGTGTCATGCGCCGGGGCGCGCCCATCTGAATCTGGGCCGCGTCGTCCTTGCGCAAAGACAGTTCATAACCACGCAAAGATACCTCCAGCGGGTCACCCAGGGGGGCGATCTTGGTCACCTTCACCATCGTACCGGGGGTCAGGCCCATATCCACCAGCCGCCGCTTCACAGCGCCCGACTGGTTGCCCACCGACAGGATCATACCGCTCTCGCCGGGGGAGAGCTCCTGAAGGGTGCGTGGGACGTTTTTCTTATCTTCCATATTCTCGGTCCTCTCTGCTTGCAACAAAAACATAATTGTTTCGACCATATATTTTACCCAAGGAAAGGGCACTTTTCAAGGGAAGCGGGGCATTTTCTGGCCAATCAGCGGAATAGAAAGAGAGAAAATTGTGCTCAGTTACCTACTGGAAACTAGAAGAGGAATGTGGTATAATCACTCCTAACCCGCAATTTTGCCCGCATGTCAGGATGGGCTGAGAGGAGGCGCAGACCGTGATCTTGATCTTATGTGTCGACGACCGGGGCGGACTGATGTTCAACCGCCGCCGCCAGAGCCAGGATCGTTTGGTGCGCCAGGATATGCTTCATCTGTGCGGAGCACGGCCCTTGGCTGTCAGCCCCTATACAGCCCGGCAGTTTGGGCCGGAGGACGGCGTGAAGGTGGTGGAGCAGCCGGGAGAGGAAGATATCTTCTTCCTGGAGGACCTGTCCCCCCAGCCCGTTCTGGAGCAGGCGGACAAGCTCATTTTGTACCACTGGAACCGGGCGTATCCCGGAGATGTCCGCATCGAGCTGCCTCCCAAGGGGTGGAAGCTGGCTGAGCGCACGGAATTTCCCGGCTATTCCCATGAGAAGATCACAAGAGAGGTCTATACCAGATGAAACGTCTGAATACAGCCCTGCTTTCCCTTCTTTTGCTGATGAGCGTGCTGCTCTCCGCCTGCGGAGCCCTGCCCCAAAGCGGCGGCAGCAGCGCCACGCTGGACAGCATCCCGGCCTATTCCGGCCAAGCCTATGTAGAGCTCAATGGCAACCAGCCCACCTTCACCGAAGATGAGTTGGTTACCGAAAGCTTTGAAACTTACAGTCCCCTGGACAGCCTGGGCCGCTGCGGCGTGGCCTACGCCAATGTGGGGCTGGACACCATGCCCACCGAGGAGCGGGGCAGCATTGGCCAGGTGAAGCCCTCCGGCTGGCAGACGGTGAAATACGACTGCGTGGATGGCAAGTATCTCTATAACCGCTGTCACCTCATCGGCTATCAGCTCACCGCCGAGAATGCCAATAAGGAGAACCTCATTACCGGTACCCGGTACTTAAATGTGGAGGGCATGCTTCCCTTTGAAAATCTGGTGGCTGACTACGTAAAGGAAACGGAAAACCACGTTCTCTACCGGGTTACCCCCATCTTTGAGGGGGACAATCTGGTGGCTAGCGGCGTGCAGATGGAGGCCATGTCTGTGGAGGACAAGGGCGAGGGTGTGTGCTTCAATGTCTACTGCTACAACGTCCAGCCCGGCGTGGCCATTGACTACGCCACCGGCGACAGCTGGCTGGAAGGGGATGCGCCCGCTAGCAGCGGAAGCGACAGCAGTACGGCGCCGGAGGAGACCTCCAGCGGCAGCACTTCCACGGCAGAGCAGGAACAGGAGTATGTTTTGAACATCAACTCCAAGAAGTTCCACCTGCCTGATTGCTCCGGAGTCACCAGCATGAGCCCGGAGAACCGCCAGGACTACACCGGCACCCGTCAGTCTCTCATTGACCAGGGATATTCCCCCTGCGGCACCTGCAAACCCTGACCCGCTTTCTTGAAAGAAAGCTTGGCAAAGAACTTCCGGCGAAACTCCGTTTCGCCCCTGGCCCGCCCTGAGTATGTTTAGAGCGGGGAGATTGGTGACACGCCGGAAACCTTCTAGGAAACAGAAAAAACGCGAAGTCTGAATCGTCAGACTTCGCGTTTTTTATCGTTCAAAGGTGCGGTAGAAAAGGGCGTTGCAGATGGCCGCTGCCACCGTGGAGCCGCCCTTGCGCCCCATAGCCACAATGGCAGGCACCTCCAGCTTTCGGCATAGATCCAGCATGGCCTCCTTGCTCGCCACCACGTTCACAAAGCCAACCGGGACCGCAATCACCAGGGAGGGACGGAGCTTGCCCGCCTCCATCAGCTCGCACATGCGCAGCAGCGCTGTGGGGGCGTTTCCCACGGCGAAGATGGCGTTGGGGTGCTCCTGAGCCCAGCGGTCTACCGCTGCCACCGCCCGGGTGGTACCGTGCTTCTTGGCAGCTTGAGCCACCTCTGGATCGGCCATATAGCAGAACCGTTCCACCCCAAACTGGGTGCAGGCCTTCTGGTTGATACCGGAGCGGGCCATGTTGGTGTCCGTGACGATGGGCGTACCGGAACGCAGGGCAGCTGCGCCTGCCGATGCTGCTCCGGGAGTGAATATCAGGTTTTTGACGTAGTCAAAGTCGGCGGTGGTGTGGATGGCACGCCGTACCACGTCGGCGCAGTCGGGGTCCAGGATGATGCCCATCTCGTCCAGCTCCTGCTGGATGATGCGCATGCTCTCCCCTTCGATGCCTCCGGGGGTATGAAAGGTCAAATTCAAACCAGGGCCTCCTTTCGCCCAGTGATGATCCAAACCGGGTTTTGTCCCATCATCAGATGAAGTTCACCCGCTGCGCGGCTTCGTGCCACGGTGACCTGGCTGATCTGGGGCTCCATCCCAAGCTGGGTCATGGCAGCGACTGCCGTGCCCAGAGTTTCCACCGCAATGGCGGTGATGCAGAACCGGGCGGCAGGATTTTTCCGCAGAGCCGCTTCCAAAATTGCGGGCAGCTCCCCGCCGCTGCCGCCAATAAAGACCGCATCCGGGGCGGGCAGCTGGGCCAGAACCTCCGGGGCGCGCCCCTGGGTCAGCTCCAGGTTGTAGACTCCGAACTTTTCCCGGTTGGCCCGGATGAGGGAACAGGCCTCGCCCACGCACTCTACCGCGCACACGGTGCTGTGGGGAGCCAGCAGAGCCAACTCCACCGATACCGAACCGGTGCCTGACCCCACATCCCAGTAGGTCTCGCCGTCCCGCACTGCCAGCTTGCCGATGGCAGCGGCCCGGACTTCCTGCTTGGTCATGGGGACGTCGCCCCGCAGGAAAACTTCGTCGGGTAAGCCCTGGGAGCCGGCCGGACGGCAGCTGGTGTACCCCTCCACAAGCAGAACGGTGAGGGGAGCGAAGGCGTGTCCCGCCAGGCGGGAGACAGAGTCAGAAATGATTTGCTCCTGGGGGTAGGAGAGAGACTGTCCTACTGTGGCGGTCAGGTGGCCCAGCCCAGCCTGGGTAAGGCGTTCACACAGGGAGCCGGCTCCCTCCGCACCGCTGGTAAGGAAAAACACAGGCTTGCCGTGGGCGGCAAGAATCTCCCCCACCGGGTCGCAGTTAAGGCCGTGGGCAGACACCACCGACCACTCCTGCCAGGACCGGCCCAGCCGGGCGGCAAAGTATTGCAGGCTGGAGATGCCCGGCAGTACCTGGAAGGGAATGTGATCTGCCTCCAAAAGAGGAACCAGCGTGCGGGCGCCGGAGTAAAATCCGGTGTCCCCGCTATACAGCACGCAGGGGTTCTGCCAGGACTGCTTCTTCAAAATTTCCACAATCTCCGCCGATTTGGTGGAAAACTTTCGGGGTACCGACTGGGGCAGGGGACATTCCTCCAACAGCCGCCGGGAGCCGATCAGCCCGTCCGCCTGCTTCAAGGCGGCGGCCGCACCCGCCGTCAATGTGGAGGGATTCCCAAGTCCAACGCCCACCAGCGTCACTTCCATCCAAGCTCGCTCCTTCCAATCAATCCTGGGTCAGCCAGGACAAAATTTCTTCCAATGTGCAGCCCGTTTCCGTGGGCCGGCCAATGACCACAAGCTCCGCACCGGCCTCCCGGGCGGCAGCGGCTTTCTCTTCAAAACCGCCGGCCCGGCCTCCGTCCTTGGTTACCAGATACCGGATGTGGTACTGTTCCAGCATGGCCCGGTTCAGATCTCGGGAAAACGGCCCGTGGAGGGCAATAATATTCCGGGTGGGGATACCGGCCTGCTGACAGGCTAAAATACTCTCCACCACCGGGAGCACCCGGGGATAAAGACGCTCTCGGTCCAGATCCTGGAACGCGCCAATCCCCTTGGCGCCAATGGCCAGCAGTACATTGCCGCTGCGTTCCCTCAGCCACCGGGCAGCTTCCTCTGGGCTTTCCACCCAGTGGCCTGTCTCGTGGGAACTCTCTGCCCGGAGAAGGCGCCGCAGGGGTACTTCCGCTGCCTGGCAGGCGGTCCGGATATTCCGGGACGCCTCCACCGCGTAGGGGTGGGTGGCGTCCACACAGCGGTCAAAACTTTTTAGAAGTTCTGCCATTTCCTGTGCTGTCTTCCGGCCCACCAGAGGGGTGATGCCGGGCAGACCGGACAGCTCCTGTGCCCCCAGAGGGGTGGCCACGCTCACCGTGGCAGGCAGTCCTCGCTGGGAGAGGGCCTGGGCCAGCAACCGTCCTTCGGTGGTGCCGCCGAAAATTAGAATCTTCATTTCTTCCCCTCGTAGCCTCGGGGAGTCACCAAGTTTTCCCCAATCTGACGGGTGGAGGTGGAACCAATAAACACGGTGGTGAACATATCCACCTCAGCATCCCGAAGCTGGGCCAGGGTGAGCAGCCGCTTTTCCTGGCCGTCCCGGCCAATGTTCCGCACCCAGCCGCAGGGGGTGTCGGGGGTGCGGTGCTTCAGGAGAATGTCGCAGGCCCTGCGCAGGTGGTCCCGCCGCTTTTTGCTCATGGGGTTATAGAGGCACACGGAAAAGTCTCCCGCCCCGGCGCAGTCCAGCCGTCTTTCAATGACATCCCAGGGAGTGAGCAGGTCAGAAAGAGAGATCACCGCGAAGTCGTGCATCAGGGGAGCGCCCAGCACCGCCGCGCCGGACAGAGCTGCCGTCACCCAGGAATCACCTCGATCTCCACCTCTGGGTACTGGACCGACAACTCCAGTACCGGACCCGCCATGCCGTACACCCCTGCGTCGCCGCTGCAGATCATAGCGGTGGTTTTCCCCTCGCTGGCCTTCTCCAGGGCCAGGCGGCAGCGCTCCAGCTCCTGGGTCATGGGGGTGGTGACCAGTTCTTTCCCGGCGGTAAAGTCCGCCGCAAGATCCATATAGGTGGTGTAGCCGCACAGCACCTCACAGTCCTCCAGCGCCTTTCTGGCCTGGGGGGTGAGGTAGTCCGTTCCGCCGGGACCAAGCCCAACCACATACAACCGTTTCATAGGTGCTCCTTCCAAGTCAAATGAAGTTCTTCCATTGCCAGGGCCACTGTGACCCCGTCTCGGGTCGTTTTCTTCCGCAGCAGGGTCCCGCCGGAGGCCAATGCCGCCCGCTCACACACGTTGTCCACTCCGGTAATCTGCTCCACAAAGGGGGAGGGGGTGAAGTCTCCGGGGACTTGCGCCAGCTCCTGGGCGGAGTAGGTGAGCAGAGGCACGTTCAGCTCTTGGGTCAGCTCCTGGAGTCCTGGCTCGTCCTTCTTCAAGTCGATGGTACATAAGGCACAGACTGCTTTTTCAGGAATACCCTCCTGGGTAAGCACTTCTTCCAGCAGAGTGCGGAGAGCCGCCGCCGGAGTTCCTCTCCGGCACCCCATGCCTACCCGCACGCCCTTGGGGCACAGCCACAGGGCGTCCTCCTCCGGGCGGTGCAGGTCCAGCACCACCTGAACGTCCTCCCGGGAGACCGGACACAGTCCATGGGGCAGCTCCCCGGCAATGGGCCAGGCGGAGAAGAATCCTACCGTCTCTCCAGCCAGCAGCCGGGAGGAGACGGACAAAATTCGCTCCGGATTGCACACCATCAGCCCCTGCCGCCGGGCCCACTGGTCCACGGCGAACACTCCGTTTACATCGGTGGCCGTGGTAATGACCGGGACAGCACCGATCAAAGTAGCAATCTCCCGGGCCAGATCGTTGGCTCCGCCCAGATGGCCGGAGAGGATGGGGATGACAAACTGTCCTCCCTCGTCCACCACGATCACCGCCGGGTCGGTGCTCTTGTGGCGCAGATGAGGGGCAATAGAACGAACCGCGATGCCCGTTGCCCCCACAAAAATGAGCCCCTCGGAGCGGGAGAAAGCCCGCTCTGCCCACGCCTCCGCCTTCAACCCATCCCGGGTATAGGCGGCCTGGTGTCCGTGGTCGGACAGAGTTTTGGCCAACTGCTCTGCCAGGGCATTGCCCCGCTGGGTAAAGGCGATCAGTTCCAGCTTCATAGCGCCGCTCCATCCAGGGAGCCGTCTCCCTG
The DNA here is from genome assembly GCF_046973065.1 of Flintibacter sp. Lineage (NCBI taxonomy): Bacteria > Bacillati > Bacillota > Clostridia > Eubacteriales > Flintibacter > Flintibacter sp. The sequence continues at coordinate 31,301 of NZ_JBKVXZ010000012.1, forward strand.
CCGGAATTCGGTGGTAAAGCCGGGGTGGTAGAGAAGGCTGCGCTGGTAGCTGTGGGACAAAAAGTCCCCCACCAGCACAAGGGCAGTTTTGGAGATCTGGTGCTCCCGTCCCGCCTGGGCCAGCGTGCCTACCGTGCACAGCACTACCTTCTCCTCCGGCCAGGTTGCCTTGTACACCAGAGCGGCGGGGGTGTCCGGGGTATAGGCCCCTTTGAGTAGCTCCGCAGACAGCCCCTCCAGCATGCCGGCGGAGAGGAAAATCACCATGGTAGCCCCATGGGTAGCCAAGGCGGCAATGGACTCCCGCTCGGGCACCGGAGTGCGTCCCGCCATGCGGGTGATGATGACGCTCTGGCTCACCCCGGGCAGGGTGTACTCGGTCCCTACCGCAGCAGCAGCCCCGCAGAAGGAGGACACACCGGGGGTCACATCCCAGGAGATGCCCAGCTCGTCCAGCTGGTCCATCTGTTCCTGGATGGCGCCGTACAGACAGGGGTCGCCGGTGTGGAGCCGGACCGTGGTCTTGCCGCTTTGCTCCATGTCTTTGATGACGGCCAGTACCTGCTCCAGGGTCATCTGGGCGCTGTTATAAATGGAGGCGCCCTCCCGGGTCATAGCCAGCAGAGCGGGATTCACCAGGCTGCCCGCGTAGATGACGCAGTCGGCCTCGCCCAGCAGCTGAGCCCCCCTCAGGGTGATAAGATCGGGCCCGCCGGGGCCGGCACCCACAAAATGGACCATGGATTTCCCTCCTTACGGTATAATGATCGTAGTAAAATACCCGCTGGATTGGGGTTTCTCCTCCAGAGAGGGGCAGATCCGCTCTCCGGGCAGGCCGCAGTTTTCCACCATGGCAGCCTGCTCCAGCAGGCCCCGCTTCTCCAGCTCGTCAAGAACCTGGGGGAAATTGCGCCCTGACTTCATCAGTACCTTGGCTCCGGGCAGGTCCAACGTCTCACCGGGACCTTCGCCGCCTCCGGGCAGGATGTGCAGGGGGCTGTTCATGGTGGTCAAGCTCCGGCCAAGCCGGGCGGCCACCGCGCAGAAGGCGGGTACCCCCGGTACCATGACACAGGGGAATTCATCCTTTAATAGATCCATCAAATAGCAGTAGGTAGAGTACACCGACACATCCCCCAGCACCGCCATGGCCACGTCCTGACCCTGCTCCAGATAAGAGCGTACCGCCTGGGCGGCCTCCACATGGGCCTGGTGCTGCTTGGCCTTGTCCCGGGACATGGTGAAGTGGAGGGGCAGGAGAGTCTTGCCCTCCAGATTAGCGGCCTGCTTGGCGATATTCAGAGCTGTCATCTCTCCGGAGGCCGTCTGAGGTGCGGCCAGCACGGGGCAGGCTTCTAATGTGCGAATGGCCTTTACCGTGAGTAGCTCCGGGTCGCCGGGGCCAACTCCCACGCCGTAAAAGGTTCCTAATTTCTGTTGTTCCATCTATCTGTTAACTCCTTCCCCTTGGGGGTCAGGCCGAGAAGGCCATATTGATTGCTGAACAGGACGGCACCCACCGTCCCTTCCGGGCCGAAGCGCCGGTCCAAGTGTCCCTGGATGGCCTCCAGCAGGGAGGACAAAACTGCTTCCCGCAGCCCTGCCTGGTCTAGAACCTCCAGACAGCCGTCGGTGGTGGGGCAGTCCATAAGAGCTCGGGCGGTATTTCGGTCCGCGCCCGCCAGAGCGGCGTGGGCACAGAATAACTCCCGGCGGCCGTCCGCCCAGCGGGAGTGAGTGTTCATGATGCCTCCGGCCAGCTTGACCAGCTTGCCGATGTGCCCCACCAGCACAACTTCCCGAAAGCCCTCCAGACGGGCCTGGTCCAGAGCCTCACCAATAAAGTTGGAGCACCGGACCACCGGGGCGACCTCGGGAATCAGGTCATGCTGGGCTAAAAAGTCCAGCCCGTAGTTTCCGGGCACCAGCACCAGGCGGCCGTCGCTATGAAGCGCCGCCTGCCGCAGCTCCAGAGCCATGGTGTCCACCAGGGCTTGGACGCTCATGGGCTCCACAATGCCGGAGGTGCCCAAAATGGAGATGCCGCCTTCGATGCCCAGATGGGGGTTAAAGGTGCGCTGAGCGGCCTCTTCCCCACCGGGAACCGAGATAGTCACCAAAAATCCATCGGTGCAGCCCAGTGCCTTCCGCTCCCGATCCACCGCCTGAGTGATCATCTGTCGGGGCACCCGGTTGATGGCCCACTCGCCCACCGGCTGGTCAAGACCTGGGCGAGTCACCCGGCCTACACCTTCTCCCCCGCGGATGGTAATGGTATCGCCATCCTGACGCACTACCCGGGCCACAATAGGCAGACCATGGGTGGCGTCGATATCGTCCCCGCCGTCCTTGATGACGGCACACTGCGCCCAGCCCTCTCCCAGCTGAGGCTTGGTGAGAGACACCTCCACCCGCCAGCCCTTGGGGGTGTCAATGGCCACTAGATCGGGCGGACGGCTGGTGAGCAGCAGCCGTACCGCTCCGGCAGCGGCCAGTGCGGCGCAGGTGCCGGTGGTGTAGCCGCAGCGCAGGCGCTTGCCTCCGGCGGTGACGTAGTGCTCAAAGGCCATGGTTCTCCTCCACAAGTGTCTTGAGACGGTGGACGTACATCTCCTGCACCTGGGGCAGGCGGCCTAGCCCCTCAAAGATGGGGGTCACTTCATAGCCGCTGGCCTCCAGGCGGTTTTTCCAACTTTTCGGTTCGGGGCCGGCCATGTCCTCCACAGCGTGGGTGCCCGCCACCAGCATCAGGGGAGCCAGCAGTACCCGGCGGCAGTTTTGACGGCTCAGCTGCTCCAGCACGTCCTCCGCCTGGGGCCAGCCCTCCACCGTTCCGATGAGGATGTCCTCCCGGCCCAGCCAGTCCAGCACGCCCTGGAGGGCGGGATAGACCAGGTTGCCCGGGTGCTCAGTCCCGTGACCCAGCAGCACCACGGCCTGTCCTTCCTGACGAGGGAAACGGTCACACAGAATTTGCGCCAGAGCCCGCACGCCCCAGGTGTCTCCCAGCAGAGGGGGCGCCATGCGAAGCTGCTGAAATTGGGGACGAATCTTCTCTACCGCCTCCAGCAGGTCGTCATACTCATAGCCGGGGAGCACATGGGTGGGCAGTACATAGACCTGCTCCACGCCGTCCTGGGCCAGCTGTTCCAGAGCGGGCACAAAGCCAGGGATGTCGATCCCGCGCCGGGCCAGAATCCGGCGGATGGTGGGGCTGGTGTAGGCCTGATAGGCGGGCAGGTGGGGGAGAGCCTGGGCAACGGTGCGCTCCACGGCACAGATGTCAGCCTGACGGGCCTGCTCCACCGCGGTGCCGAAGCTCACCGTCAGCAGCGCTTCCTTCATGGTAAAATCCTCCTTGGAATAAGCCAGCGCGCCCCTCCTCCTGAGGGGAGAAGGGGCGCAAAAGACAACACAAAAGACGGGCCGCACAGCGGTCCGTGGTCTTCCGCCTCTCCGTTTGGTCCGTCCGGAGCGGCAGGCCCTGCCTTCAGCCTCAGGCAGTGTGGGTCAGTGGGCAGGTCTTCCGGCTTGGGTTCCCCGGCCCGCTCCCCCTTCCCGCAAGCATTGCAGTGGCGCTGGAGCGGCCCTCCCCCTTACGGCGGCGGTCCCGCGCGGGCGTTGCACCCGCTTCCCTATTCTCCCGGCCTTTTCTTCCGGGCACCCGCTGGCGATTTTTTTCTTATTGTACCCAACCTTGGCCCCTCTGTCAACGAAAAGGCCCGGCGCAGAGTGCGCCGGGCCAAAGAACCGGATTACTTGGGCTGGGTCTCCCGCTGGAACTTCTCCAGATAGGCGTCCTGAAGGAGCTTGAGACGCTGGGGGTCCTTGCCGCCTACGGGGATGCCGTCAATGGACTCCGCCTTCATGCACAGGGCGCTGGAGCTGGTGACGATGACCTCGTCGGCGTTCATCAGCTCCACCATGGAGAAGGGCTTCTCCAAAACGGAGATGCCGTGCTCCTTGGCCAGAGCCAGCAGGTGCTTGCGGGTGATACCGGGGAGGATGAGCTCGTCGGTGGGAGCGGTCTGGAGCACCCCATCCTTCAGAATGGAGATGTTGCTGTGGGCGCACTCAGTGACCCGGCTGCCCCGGTGGAGGACGGCCTCGTCACAGCCCTGCTCCACGGCGCGCTGGTTGGCCAGCACGCTGGGAATGAGGTTCAGAGTCTTGATATTGCACAGCTTAAAGCGGATGTCCTCCATGGAGATGAGCTTATAGGGCTTGTCCATGGACTTCATGGTGTGGGGCTTCACATAGATGAGCAGAGTGGGCTCCGTATTGGCGGGGAAGGGGTGGTTGCGCATGGCAACACCACGGGAGATCTGCCAGTACAGGAAGTGGATGGGGGAATCCTCCGCGGCGTCGATGACCTTCTGCAGCTCGGCCTTGACCTGGTCGCGCTCCATGGTGAAGGGGATCTCCAGCAGGCGCAGGCTGTTGTACATCCGATCCAGGTGATCGTCCAGGGCGAAGGGAACACGGTTTGCCACGCAGGTGGCCTCGTAGATACCGTCGCCGAAGTAGAGGGCGCGGTCCCCCATGGGGACGGTCATCTCCTCCAGAGGACCCATGGTTCCATTATAATATCCTACATTTTTCCACATGGTTTCTCGATCCTTTCCAATGTGTCCTGATATGTACCCGGAGCAGAGTGTTCCAGGGGCTATCGCAGGCCAGTTCCTTCTGCCCATAGCATAGCAGACCTGGCGGGCAAAGTAAAGCGTTATTCCCGGTGGTCCTCGGGGACGGCACCGGCTTTGTAGGCGCTGAGCAGATCACGCAGGGCGTCGGCCTGAGCTTGGAGTTTGGCGCCGATGTCAGTCTGGGCGATCTTGATGCGGGTGTCCATGCGCTCAAAGACCCGGGAGCTGTTGGCGATGTCCATGTTTTTCTCAATGGCGGTTTTCCGGCCGCAGAAGGGCTCATGGGAGACGATGCGCAGCACCCAGGAGTTGTAGATGAGGGTGTAGCCGGCGATGCCGGTGGTGGGCTGGTAGGCTTTGCAGAAGCCGCCGTCGATGACGATGAGCTTGCCGCCGCCCTTGATGGGACTCTCGCCCTTCTTGGACTTGACGGGAATGTGGCCGTTGATGATGTGGCAGTGGGGGCCTTCCAGGCCAAATTCCTTGAGGAGCATATCGCACACGGCGGGGTCCTGGTAATAGGTGTAGTAGGGGTTCTTGGGCTCGGTCCAGGCGCTCTCGTCCTTGATGAGCCGGCGCTCGAAGGTGGTCATCCGGTCCCGGCCGAAGATGGGGCTGTTGCGTCCGGCCCAGAGGAACCAGAGGAAGTCCATGCCCAGCTGCCGCTCCGGGGTGCCCAGCTTGTGGTAGTAAGCCTGGCGGGCAGCGGTATCGGCGTAGTCCAGGAACTCCTGACCCTTCCGCTCTTTGCCGCCGATCTGGAAGGAGAGCAGCTCTCCGTCTGCCGTCATGGGGATACAGCCGTGGAAGAGCAGGTTGCCGTTGAATACCTTGTAGAGGCTGCCCTTGGAGTAGAGAAAGCGGATGTGCTTTTGCAGCTTCTCACTGCGCAGGAAGGAGGCGGTGAGCTGGTTGATGACCGTGTCCTCTTCGGGGGTGAGGGTGTAGGGGTCCTTGGGGTCTACGGTGGGGAAGTCCACATCCTCCAGGGGATAGGTGGTGTCTCCAATGGTGATGCACTTGTTGGCGTAGTCGATCTTGTCCAGCAGCAGCCGGTCGCTCATGCCATACTCGGGATGGCGCAGAAGCTTCTGGCCCTCCAGCTTGAAGAGGATGATGGTGATCGCCTTGTGCATCCGGGCGGAGAGGAGCTTGTCCTTCTCGCTGTACTGGTCGGCGTCGGGGCCGGTGAGCTTGACGGCAAAGCGGTGGATGTCGCAGTCCTTATATACCTCGTTGGCAAAGACGGACAGGGGGCGCAGGGAGATGCCGTAGCCCGTCTCGATCACTTCCAGGTTGTTGTAGTGGATGGAGTTGGCCAGCACGGTGGCCACCAGGGTGCGGGAGCCGGAGGCGGCGCCCATCCAGAGAATGTCGTGGTTGCCCCACTGGATGTCCACGCTGTGGTAGTCCAGCAGAGAGTCCATGATAATGTCCGCCCGGGGACCGCGGTCGAAGATATCGCCTACAATGTGCATATGGTCCACGGCCATGCGCTTGATGACGGCGGAGACCGCCTCGATAAAGCCGTCGGCCTGCTCCAGGTCGATGATGGTGGAGATGATGTTTTCAAAGTAGTCCCGCTTGTCGGCCTCGGCGTAGTTGGTGTGGATGAGTTCGTCAATGATGTAGGCGTAATCCTTGGGCAGGGCTTTGCGCACCTTGGAGCGAGTATACTTGGAGGTGACAAAGCGGCACACCTCGATGAGGCGGTGTAGGGTAATGCGGTACCACTCATCCATGTCCTTCATCTGGCGGTGGAGCTGTTCCAGCTTCTCCTCCGGATAGTAGATGAGGGTGGCCAGCTCGTCCCGCTCTCCCTTGGAGATGGTGGAGGCAAACAGGTCGTCTACCTTCTCCCGGATGACGCCGGAACAGGAGTTGAGAATATGTAAAAAGGCCTCGTGCTCTCCGTGGACGTCGGAGATGAAGTGCTCGGTGCCTTTCGGCAGGTTCAAAATGGCCTGAAGGTTAATAATCTCGCTGCTGGCGGCCTGTACGGTGGGGTACTGCTGAGCCAACAATTTCAGATAACGTAGTTCTTCCTGAGAAAATGACTTTTTCCGCTTCATTTCAAAACCTCCTTCAAGTGCGAGAATTAGACGCGAACACATTATTTCACATTTAGCCGCTGCTTGCAAGTACGTTGATGCTCTTTAACAAAAAATTAAATAGAATAAAGAGGTGTTAAGAGAAAAGATATGCACTATCTTTTCACTTTGGGAATTTTGTGCTATAATGAACCATCTTAAAAAGGAGTGAGTTCCCTTGGCGCAGACCCGTGACGAAGAACGCCTGGCCAATGCCCCCATCGGCCCGTTGATGCTGAAATTGGCGGTACCGGCGGTAGCGGCTCAGGTCATCAATATGCTTTATAATATTGTGGACCGAATCTACATCGGTCACATCCCGGAGGTGGGAGACATCGCGCTCACCGGCGTGGGCGTCACCTTCCCCATTATTATGCTGGTATCTGCCTTTGCTGCCTTTGCTGGCCAGGGCGGCGCGCCCTTGGCCTCGATCCAGCTGGGTGCGGGCAACCGGGAGAAGGCGGAAAAAATTCTGGGCAACTCTCTGACTTTGCTGCTGATTGCCGCGGTAGCTCTTACGGTGGGATTCAGCATCTTCAAAGAACCCATTCTCTATGCCTTTGGCGCCTCGGAAAATACCATCGGCTATGCTATGGATTACATCGGCATCTACCTCATCGGTACCATCTTTGTCCAGCTGGCTCTGGGACTGAATACCTTCATCAGTGCCCAGGGTAAGGCCCTGGTGGCTATGCTCAGCGTGCTCATCGGCGCGGTCTTGAATATTTGCCTGGACCCGGTATTTATCTTTGGCCTGCATATGGGAGTGAAGGGTGCAGCTCTTGCCACTATTCTCTCTCAGGCGGTAAGCGCAGCCTGGGTGGTAGGCTTCCTGTGCAGCCGCCGCAGCGGCCTGCGGATCCGGAAGAAAAATATGCGCCTGGAGCCCAAGGTGGTAGGCCAGGTGGCCGGTTTGGGCGTGGCTCCCTTTATTATGCAGTCTACGGAGAGCCTGGTGACCGTGGTTCTGAACACCGGTATGCAGACCTACGGCGGTGACCTGTATGTAGGTACCATTACCATCATGCAGTCCATCATGCAGATGATCGTTCTGCCCACTCAGGGTATCACCCAGGGTACCCAGCCCATCATGAGCTACAACTACGGAGCGGGGAACTATCTGCGGGTGCGCCAGACCTTCAAGCGGCTGCTCACCGTTACCTTGACTGTGACCTGCGTTTCCTTTGTGGTGGTGGCTCTGTTCCCGGGGATGCTGGCCCGGATCTTTACCCCTCAGCAGGAACTCATTGACCTGGTAAGCCGGGTTATGCCAATCTTCTTTGGCGGTATCTGGGCCTTTGGCGCTCAGCTGGCCTGCCAGACTACCTTTATGGCTCTGGGCCAGGCCCGTACCAGTCTGTTCCTGGCCCTGCTGCGTAAAGTGATCCTGCTGGTTCCCCTGGCTATTATTCTGCCCCGGGTGACAGGCAGCGTCATGGGAATCTACGCCGCGGAGCCCATTGCGGATGCTCTGGCCAGTGCGACGACCCTGACCCTGTTTTTGAGCCGGCGCAAAAAGCTGCTCCCCACCGCAAAAGACCAATAAAAAATGGGACCGCCTCGGCGGTCCCATTTTTTAGTTTTCTCCGTCCAGAGTCTGAATGAGCAGATTGCGCAGGGAAATGGCGCTCTGGCGGTTCATCACCATAGAGGCCACCTGCTCGGTGTTGGGGGTGGCGATGTTCTCCAGTCCGTTGGTGGTAACTGTCACTGTATTTTCCATATATTTATAGGAGGCGTCCAGGGTGATCTCCAAAATCTCACCCTGCTTGTCGCTGACCTTGCGCAGGCCGAAGGTGTTGACATATTCCGGTTTCATCCACAGGACTCCTTTCAGGTAAAGGTAGCGGTGTAGGACAGCTCTTCCCAGGCGCCGGGCTGCAGGCTGCGGATACCTGCCTTGTCTTTCAGCTCACGGCCCACAAAGGTGGCATCGGGGAGGGTGGACCAGGGCTCAATGCACACGTAGTTGGTGTCAAAGGGCTTGGCCTGGGTCCAGATTCCCAGATAGGGAAAATCGGCGAAGTCCGCAGTGACCCGTGGACGGTCCTGCCCGTCCACCAGGACGGCTCTGGCCTGAGGAGGCTGATCCAGAATCACGGTATCCAGATGATACGTGGTGGGGTCAAGAGCGATGCGTCCGTTTTCCAGAGAAATGGCGCCATTTTTAGGCGTGACCAGGGACTGCTCATTGAGTCCATAGGGCTCGATGGCATCCTCCAGACCGGGCAGGCGGATGGCATACTGTCCCATGGTCTCCCCCTCCTCCAGGGGAGCGCGGAAGCCGTCGTGGACGCCCAGTTCGTAGTACATCACCTGCTCCGAGCGGTTTTCCACCCGGTGGCATTTGATCAAACGGTTCTCCTCCAGGGTATAAGTGACCGTGAGCGTGAAGGAGAAGGGATACATGCGCCGGGTCTCCTCGTTGTCGGTCAAGCGGAAGGAGGCCTTGGTGTCTGTGTGTTCCACGACCTCAAACACGCAGTCCCGGGCAAAGCCGTGCTTGTTCATGTGATAGGGAACGCCGTCCAGCAGGTAGGTGTTGTCTTTCAGACCGCACAGCACGGGAAAGAGGATGGGAGCGCGCCGAGCCCAGATGTCTGCGTCTCCCTGCCACAGGTACTCCGTGCCGTGGTGGTTGCGTACCGAGGCAAGCTGAGCGCCCAGGTCCTCGATGTCTACGGTGAGACATTCATTTTGAATGGTGACGATCATAGAGAAGGTCCTCCTTTGATATAGGTTCCGTTGAGAACAGCTTGCGTCAGCTCCTCCCCACGGTAGCATAGCTTCAAAGAGAAGAAGGGGGTGTCCTCTTGGGCGATGAGATCCAGAAAGATGGCGTCTCCCTCCCAGTGGGGCAGCTCCAACAGTTTTTTGCGGGGAATCCACTCCAGCACGCCCTCGTCGCACTCCTTCAGCGTTCCGTTGAAGCCGTCGGCAGTAAACAGGTGCATGTACTCGGTGGGCCAGCGGTCAGAGACAAAGGTGACGATCCCACGGTAGCGGTAGGAGGTGAGGGTCAGACCGGTCTCCTCCTTTGCCTCCCGCAGCACGCAGTCCTCGGGGCTCTCCTTGTCCTCGAACTTTCCCCCAATGCCGATCCACTTGTCGTGGTTGAGATCGTTTTCCTTCTTCACCCGGTGGAGCATGAGGTAGTCCTCACCCCGGGATATGTAGCATAAAGTGGTGTTGATCATTGCGCGGCCTCCACGTAGCCCAGTTTGGCGGCCACTGCGTCATACCGGGGGGTGGGCACACCGTACTGACGGCCCAGGCGCACCACCTGGAAAATGAGACCGTCCACCTCAGAGGGCTTTCCGGCATCCAGGTCCCGCTTGAGGGAGGTGGAGGCGTCGGGGGCCAGGGCGTCCTGAATGGCCAGGTTGCGCTCTGCCAAGTCGTCTCCCAGAGGAAAACCCATGGCGGCGGCCAGAGCGCCGATCTCATTGACAAAGGCCGCAAAATCGTCCCGGATGGGGCCGGGGTGCTGCATAGCGCCCACCTTTACATCGTGGAAGATCCCGCAGGCGGCCATGGGGGAAACCACCGAGAACTTCATCCAGGCATCCCGCTGGATGTTGTCCGAGAGAATGGCCTCCACGCCGCACTCGTTGAGGTCCTGCGCCACCTGCTCCAGCTCCGGGCGGTACTCCTCAGGAGTGCGGGGGCCAAAGACCACACGGAAGATGTCTCCGCTCATGTGCACCACTCCGGGAGCCTTAATCTCGGCGGCAATGTATACGCATCCGTCGGTGACCAGAGACTGGGGCAGGCGGGGCTGCATGGCGCCGCCAGTCCCTACCACATTCAAAATGGGGATCACGATGGTCTCCGGGCGGCACAGCCGCTCCAGGGTGGGGAAGATGCCCTCCAGAGAGTAGCCCTTGACACAGACAAAAATAACGTCGGGCTGCTGGTCATAATGCTCCTGTTCAAATGCGGGAATGGGGACGGCAAAGGTGCCGTGGCCGGTCTCCAGCACCAGGCCGTTTTCTTCAATGGCATCCCGGTGGGCGCCTCGGGCAATGAGGGAGACATCCTTTCCGCTCATGGCTAAGAAGGCGGCCAGACAGCCTCCTGTGCCGCCGGCGCCATATACAAGGTACTTCATAAAAGCCTCCAAGCAGTGTATAATTTATTTCCAGTATACCACGCTGAGGCGGCCAGGCGCAACACAGCCCGCCCGGGAAAAAAAGAATTGACAAACGGCAGGAATGGAGGTAAGATGAAAATCACTTACACAAATTAAAGTGTTGAAGAACTTAAAATGGCAATGACCGGGTAGTAGGCGAGTCCAAAACGCGCAGAGAGGGAGCGGCTGGTGTAAGCTCTCGGGGAGGACTCAGGACCGAAGCTCGCCCGCGAGCTATCTCGCTGAACGGCTTTTTGGCTGAGTAGGCGGGGTCGGATGCCCACCGTTATCGGGGTTTTGAGTGCGCGTCGCACACAGCAGCGGCGCGAAGTTAGGTGGTACCACGGAGTTTAGCGGCTTCGTCCTATCGTTTTGATAGGATGTGGCCGCTTTTGCTTTTTGGAAAGGAATGCGGAGGTGACGGTGAAATGAATGGAGCGCAGGCACTGATTGAAAGTTTGCTGCGAGAGGGCGTAACCCATATGTTTGGCTACGCCGGAGCAACGATCTGTCCGGCGGTAGACGCCCTGAAGGAACACCCGGAGATTGAATATACTCTGGTACGGACCGAGCAGAACGCGGGCCATATGGCTTCCGGCTATGCACGCATCAGCGGCAAGGTGGGCGTGTGCATGGTAACCAGCGGCCCGGGAGCGACCAACCTCATTACCGGTATCGCCACCGCCTATATGGACTCCATCCCCATGGTGGCCATCACCGGCCAGGTGCCCAGCCATCTGCTGGGCCGGGATATCTTCCAGGAAGTGGACATCACCGGCGCGGTGGCGCCCTTCTCCAAGCACAGCTACCTGGTCAAAAACGCCAACGACATCCCCCGGGTAATTAAGGAGGCCTTCCACATTGCCTCCACCGGCCGTCCCGGTCCGGTTCTCATTGATATTCCCATTGACGTGCAGGAGCAGCACCTGAGAAGCTTCCATTATCCGGAGCAGGTGGATATCCGGGGTTATAAGCCCAGCGTCAAGGGCAACGATCTGCAGATCAAGCGTGTGGTAGAGGCCATTGCCCGTTCCCGTCAGCCCCTCATCTGCGCCGGCGGCGGTGTTTGGCTGGCCGACGCCCGTGCCGAACTGCTGGAGCTGGCTGAGAGCTGTGCCATCCCCGTGGTCAAGACCATGATGGGTATTGGCCTTATCCCCACCGACCACCCCTTGAATATGGGTATGATCGGCGCTCACGGAAACCAATGTGCCAACCAGGCTCTGGCCAGGGCGGACCTGCTGATTATGGTAGGCACCCGCGCCGCCGACCGGGCGGTTGTGGATCCCCGGGAGATCCAGCGGCGTATGGCAACCATCCACATCGACGTAGACCCGGCAGAGATCGGCAAAAACATGCAGGCCGCAGTTCCTCTGGTGGGCGACGTGAAGGTGATTTTGCAGCAGATTCTGGAGCGTGGCGCTCCGGTAACCGACTCGTCCGCCTGGCTGGAGCAGCTGAAGGACTACCGCAAGGCGGAGCTTCAGCGCACCTTCCCCCAGCGGGAGGGCTATGTCTTCCCCGGTACGGTCATGCGCAAGCTGGGCCGAAAGCTGGATGAAGATGCGGTGGTCTGCGTAGACGTGGGTCAGAACCAGATTTTTGCCTGCAAGTACCTGCCTCAGAAGCAGGGGCGGCTGCTGACCAGCGGCGGCCTGGGCACCATGGGCTACGCCCTGCCCGCCGCCATTGGAGCTAAAGTGGCGGCGCCGGAGAAGCAGACGGTCGTTGTGTGCGGCGACGGCTCCTTCCAGATGGCTATGAATGAGCTCTCCGCCATCCGCTGTGCCGATATGGATGTAAAGATCGTCCTGCTGCGCAACCATATGCTGGGTTTGGTCCATCAGATCCAGTGCAGCGCCCCCTACCATGGTCCCTTCGGAGTGGCTCTGGATGGCTCTCCGGATTTTGAGACCATCGCTGCCGCCTACGGGATCCCCAGTCTCCTTGCCAGCGACGAGGAGAAGCTGGACGAGGTCTTGGATCAGTTCCTGAACACCAAGGGGTGCTGCCTGCTGATCTGTGAGGTCCACCCCGACGTGGGCACCAACGACTGAGAAAGGGGGAGAAGTGATGAAACAGACGATTTCCGTTCTGGTAGAAAACCGGGCAGGTGTGCTGAACCGAATTACCGGACTTTTCTCCCGCCGGGCGTTCAATATCGACTCCCTGGCTGTGGGTGTCACCGATGACCCCACCATCTCCCGCATTACCATTATTGTGGACAGCGGAAACAACGTGGTGGAGCAGGTGGAAAAGCAGCTCAACAAGCTCATTGAGGTTATCAAGGTCCGGACTCTGGAGGAGAACAACCTTATTGGCCGGGAACTGATGATTTTAAAGGTAAATGCCAACAACAAGACCCGCCAGGACATTATGACTATCTGCGAGATCATGGGGGCTAAGGTGGCGGATATTTCTCCCACCTCCCTGACCATGGAGCTGTCCGACACTCCCGACCGTCTGGATACCTTCCAGTCCATGATGCGCCCCTTCTCCATCCTGGAGGTGGCCCGCACCGGTGTGATTGCAGTACAAAAAGGTGGAGGAAAAATTTAAGTTCCTTTTCTCGTGAGAAAAGGAACCAAAAGAGCTTTGTGTAAAACCTTGTTTTGCCTCTTCCGCTTTGAAGAAGAAAAACACGTTCCTGTATATTAGGAGTTGAATCTATGAAAATCAGAGCCACTCAGGCCATCATGGAGTGCCTGCTGGAGCAGGAGGTGGACACCGTCTTCGGCTATCCCGGCGGAACCATCCTGAATCTCTATGATGAACTGTATAATTATCAAGATAAAATACGTCATGTATTGACTGCTCACGAGCAGGGAGCTTCCCATGCTGCCGACGGCTACGCCCGCTCCACCGGAAAGGTGGGAGTGTGCTTTGCCACCAGTGGCCCCGGAGCCACCAATCTGACTACCGGCATCGCTACCGCCTACATGGACTCCTCCCCTGTGGTGTTCATCACTTGCAACGTCAGTGAGAACCTGCTGGGCAAGGACTCCTTCCAGGAGGTAGACATCACCGGTATTGCTATGCCCATTACCAAGGCCACCTATCTGGTCCGGGATCCCCAGACCATCCCCGACGTGATGCGTCAGGCGTTTGCCGTGGCGGCCACCGGCCGGCCCGGCCCGGTGCTCATCGACTTTTTGAAGAATGTCACCTTCCTCAACGCCATGATCGACTATGAGTTCATCCCCTGGACCAAGAACCGCTCCACCAACAGCATCCGGGAACTGGCGGTGAACCACGGTCTGAAGGCGCCTGAGCCCGACCTGGGAGATATCGACAAGCTGGTGGATATGATCGCCCAGGCGGAGCGTCCGCTGATCATCTGCGGCGGCGGCGTGGTTCGAGGCCGGGCGGACAAACAGTTCCGGGAATTTGCCGAGAAGCTGGACGCGCCGGTGGCCATCACGGTCATGGGCGGCGGCGGCTTCCCCGGTGCTCATCCCCTCACCACCGGTATGATCGGCATGCACGGCTCTCAGGCCAGCAACGTGGCCTGCAATGAGTGCGACTTGCTCGTCGCGGTGGGTTGCCGGTTCTCTGATCGAGTGGCTCTCCAGCCGGAGAGCTTCGCCAGCCAGGCCAAGATCGTACATATTGATATTGACCGCTCTGAGATCGATAAAAACGTGCTTACCGACCACCACATCGTGGGTTCCGCCAAGCGGGTGCTGGAGCTGCTCAATGAGCGTCTGCCCCAGTACAGCCATCCGGAGTGGAAGGCGCATATTCTCCCACTGCGGGAGAAGCAGCCGGTGGAAGACGGCGATAAGCTTACCCCCGGTCAGATCCTGGACGCCATCCAGAAGGCGGTGCCCCACGATACCATCGTGGCCACCGACGTGGGCCAGCATCAGATGTGGTCCATCCAGCACTTCCACTTTGAGTATCCCGGCCAGCTGCTGACTTCCGGCGGATTTGGCACCATGGGCTTTGGCCTGGGAGCAGCGATTGGCGCCAAGATGGGCAACCTCGACAAGGTAGTGGTTCACACCACTGGCGACGGCTGCTTCCGTATGAACTGCCATGAGCTGGCCACCGTGCAGCACTATAATCTGCCCATTATCACCGTTGTCTTCAATAACGGAACTCTGGGTATGGTTCGTCAGTGGCAGCACCTCATTTATAACGAGCATTATTCCCAGACCACCCTGGACCGGGGCCCCGACTTTGTCAAGCTGGCCGAGGCCTATGGCTTGAAGGGCAAGCGGGTTACAAACCGTGCCGAGATGGAGGCCGCTCTTCAGGAGGCCCTCTCCTGCGGCTGCGGCTATGTGATCGACTGCCAGATCGATATGGACGAGATGGTTCGGCCTATGGTGGCCGGCGGTGCCCACATCACCGACTTTTTGCTTAAGTAAGGAGGCGGGGACATGAAAAAGACTTTTGATACCGAAAAGAAGCTCTATACCCTGTCCCTGCTGGTCCAGGATATTCCCGGTGTGCTGAGCCAGGTGGCCCGGCTGTTCTCCCGCAAGGGTTATAACATCGAGTCCATCGTCTCCGGCGAGACCAGCCAGCCCGGGGTGACCCGTATTACCATCGTCATCCTGGGGGATGAGCTGATGGTCAATCAGATTGCCGCCCAGTGCCGCAAGCTGATTCCCGTCATGGTGGTAAAGATCCTGGACGAGGAGACCTCCATCCAGCGGGAATTCGCCATGATCAAGGTCAAGGCGGTAGACCGCAACGCCCGGGACGAGGTGATCCAGATGGCCAACATCTTCCGCGCCAACATCATTGATGTCAGCCGGGAAACCCTCACTGTGGCTATCTTTGGAGATAAGAACAAGACCAGCGCCCTCATTGACCTGCTGGATGACTTCGGCATCCTGGAGATGGCGAAGACGGGCACCCTGGCCATTGAGCGGGGCCGCAGCTCTATCTATGATGACAACAAGCTGCGGGAAGAGTATAACTACGGCAAAAACGTACTGTAACGTCAATTCCACAGGCCGGACGGTCTGTTTGAAATTGGAATATATTTTATTTATAAAAAGGAGTGTACGATCATGGCTAAGATGTATTATGCCAAGGACTGTGACATCAACTATCTCAACGGGAAGAAGATCGCTATTATCGGCTACGGTTCCCAGGGTCACGCTCATGCCCTGAACCTGAAGGATTCCGGCTGCGATGTATGTGTGGGTCTGCGTGAGGGCTCCAAGAACTGGAAGAACGCCGAGGAGGCCGGCCTGAAGGTTATGTCCATTTCTGAGGCTGCCAAGTGGGGCGACATCGTGATGATGCTCATCAACGACGAGGTCCAGGCTGACGTGTACAAGCGTGACATCGCCCCCAACCTGGAGGAGGGCAACGCTCTGGCTTTTGCCCACGGCTTCAACATCCGCTATCAGCAGATCGTGCCTCCCAAGGGCGTGGACGTGTTCATGGCGGCCCCCAAGGGCCCCGGCCACACCGTCCGTTCCACCTACGTCAACGGCAAGGGCGTGCCCTGCCTCGTGGCGGTGGAGCAGAACGCCACCGGCAACGCCTATAAGCTCGCCCTGGCCTACATCGCGGGCATCGGCGGCGCCCGGGCCGGCGTGATGGAGACCACCTTCCACGACGAGACCGAGACCGACCTGTTCGGCGAGCAGACCGTGCTGTGCGGCGGCGTGGTGGATCTGATGCGCTGCGGCTTTGAGGTGCTGGTGGAGGCCGGCTATGAGCCGGAGAACGCTTACTTCGAGTGCATCCACGAGATGAAGCTGATCATCGACCTGATCAACAAGGGCGGCGTGGCTGCCATGAACTACTCCATCTCCGATACCGCGGAGTTCGGTGAGTATGTCTCCGGTCCCCGTGTTCTGCCTTACGAGGAGACCAAGAAGAACATGAAGGCGGTTCTCTCCGACATCCAGGACGGCACCTTTGCCGGCAAGTGGATCGCCGAAAACAAGAACGGCCGTACCTTCTTCAACTCCAAGCGTGCCCAGCTGGCCAAGCACCAGATGGAGATCGTGGGCGAGGAGCTGCGTAAGAACATGCTCTGGGGCGACGACAAGGATTTGGACACCGCTTCCAACTAATTTAGTTCCATACCAAAATGGTCCCCCGGCAAAAGCCGGGGGACCATTTTTTATCCGTTACCAACCGTGGGTCAATGCTATCATAGCGCCCAAAGACACCAAACAGCTGACTGCAAACCAAGCATGGACCAGCAGCATCCCGCCGGAAGCAAAGGCGGCCTTGTAATCTGCTTTTTGAGCACTAATGCGGCGCAGAACCTGTCGAATCTGGAAGAGGGGAGAAGGTCCACCCTCCCGCCTGCGGCACAGGCGCAGATACAGAAGGGGGAGAAAAATGAGGGTCAGGGAGCAAAGGAAGAATCCTTGTCCATAGGGCAATCCAGTCCAAGCCAGCAGAAGGGCATGCAGGCGCAGGGACTGTTGAAACAGAACGTTGTCCAACAGATGGACCAGAAAGGGAAGAGCGATTGTTCCAGTTTTCAGGTAGAGGTATCCGGTGAGAATACCAAAGGGAAATGCATAGAGTGCCTGGGGAAGATTCCCATGAAAGAAGGCAAACAGATAGGCGGAGACAAGGATGGCAAAGGTGTGGCCGTAGGGGGACAAATAGGTGCAGTAAAAGCGGCGAAACATGAATTCTTCCACAAGCGCGGCGGGGATAAGCAGCCAGAGATTCGGAAGAAAATCCGGCGGAGGATCTTGCGTAAGGATTTGGAAGGTTGGTCCGCCCAGACCAACAGACAGAACCGCTGTTGTGATCAGCAGGCAGATGCCATAGCCCAGCACGGCCCAGGCAATCCAGTGTTCTGGGGTGCCAGATGGACGCATAGGATTCGGCTTCTTTGGGAGCGGGCCCAGCAGGAGCCGTGCAGGCGGGAGAAATGCCAGCAGCCGCAGGGCATAGATCAGGGGCGTGGAGAGAAAATAGCAAACATTTTGTTCTATCCAATTGGAGATGGGCGAACATGCGGCCATCAGGATGATGCAAAGGAGCAGAACCGCTCCCATGCGGCTGGTTACTTGGGAAATGGGACGCAGTTTCATGGAACGCACCTCCGGGTTTATAAAAATAAATCTACCACTCGATTGAAGTTTATCATAATAAACCTACTGCGTCAATGAAAACAGGCGCCAAAGAAATCCTTCTTTGGCGCCTGTTCCATGTATATTCCTTTTTGGAGGATTACTCCTCTAACTCCATCTCATCCATGGCGTGACGCATGTGGATAGCCATGGCATACTCCGCTCCCCGGGCGTCTCCCTTGCGGAAAAAGTCCATGAGCATGGCGTGATCCTGCAAAGTGACCTGGGCCAGCTCCTCGGCGTGTTCTCCGGCAGAGATGGCCTCCTCCACCGCCTGGTTGATGATGGGCAGCAGGCGCACCATGAACTCGTTGTGGGTGGAGCGGACAATGGCGGTGTGGAAGGCCCGGTCGGCCCGGGTGCGGTCCTCACCCGAGCGGATGCAGGCGGCCACCGCTTCCCCCTTGGCCAGGATGTCAGCGCGCTCCTCCTGGGTGGCCCGACGGCAGGCCAGGGCGGCGGCCTGAGGCTCAAAGATGGCCCGCAGTTCAAACAGATCACGCAGGCGGCCCTTTACGCCATTTAACCGGTCAAACCCAAAGTCCTCGATCTCCTCCACCTGAGGGGAGACAAAGGTGCCTTTGCCCCGGCGTACCTCCAGCACACCCTGGGCACACAGGGAGCGGATGGCCTCCCGCAGAGTGGCCCGACTCACCCCCAGCTCCTGGGACAGCTCCACTTCGTTGGGCAGCTTATCTCCAGGCTGGAGGCGCTTTTCCGCCACAATCTGGTCATAGAGTGCGGCAGCAGCCTGCTGCCAGCGGTTTTTTCGTTCCATAGGGCCCTCCTGCATCCAAAATGGTCCTTGACATTCGTATCCCTATCTTATACTATATAGTCAGACAATGCAATAGAAATCAGACAACTGATTTTGCTTTTGAGGAGGTACTTCATTATGCGCTCTGACGTCATCAAGAAAGGGGCTCCCGCCGCCCCCAACCGTTCCCTGCTCTACGCCCTGGGCTACACCAAGGAGGAGCTGGAGCGGCCCCTCATCGGCGTGGTCTGTTCTTATAACGAGATCGTTCCCGGTCACATGAACCTGGACAAGATCGCCGAGGCCGTCAAGGCCGGCATCCGGGCCGCCGGCGGCACCCCCGTGGAGTTTCCCGCCATCGCCGTGTGCGACGGCATCGCCATGGGCCATGTGGGCATGAAGTACTCCCTGGTCACCCGTGATCTGATCGCCGACTCCACCGAGGCCATGGCCATGGCCCACCAGTTTGACGGACTGGTCATGATCCCCAACTGCGACAAGAACGTACCCGGCCTGCTCATGGCCGCCGCCCGGGTGAATATCCCCACCATCTTCGTCTCCGGCGGTCCTATGATGGCCGGTACCATGAATGACGGCCGCCGTACCTGCCTGAGCCACATGTTCGAGGCGGTAGGCTCTTACTACGCCGGCAAGCTGGACGAGGCGGGTCTGGAGGAGTACGAGAACAACGCCTGCCCCACCTGCGGCTCCTGCTCCGGCATGTATACCGCAAACTCCATGAACTGCCTCACCGAGGCCATTGGCATGGGTCTGCGGGGCAACGGTACCATTCCTGCCGTGTGGTCTGCCCGGCTGCGCCTGGCCAAGCACGCCGGTATGCAGATCATGGAGCTGGTGAAGAAGGACATTCGTCCTAGGGATATCATGACCGAGGCCGCCTTCCACAACGCCGAGACCATCGATATGGCTCTGGGATGCTCCACCAATACCATGCTCCACCTGCCTGCCATCGCCCATGAGTGCGGCATCGAGCTCAGCTTCGATATGGCCAATGAGATCTCCGACAAGACCCCCAACCTGTGCCACCTGGCCCCCGCCGGCAATACCTACATGGAGGACCTGGAGCGGGCCGGCGGCGTGTACGCGGTCATGGCCGAGCTGGCCAAAGCCGGCCTGCTGGATACCAGCCTGATGACCTGCACCGGCAAGACCATTGCTGAAAACCTGGAGGGCGTGGTCAACCGGAACCCCGAGCTCATCCGTCCCACTGAGAATCCCTACTCCAAGACCGGCGGCATCGCGGTCCTCAAGGGCAACCTGGCTCCTGACGGCTGTGTGGTGAAGCAGTCCGCCGTGGCCCCGGAGATGATGGTCCACGAGGGTCCCGCCCGGGTGTTTGACTCCGAGGAGGATGCCATCCAGGCCATCTACTCCGGTAAGATCGTGGCCGGTGACGTGGTAGTCATCCGCTGCGAGGGCCCCAAGGGCGGCCCCGGCATGCGTGAGATGCTCAACCCCACCTCCGCCATTGCGGGCATGGGTCTGGATAAGGACGTGGCCCTCATCACCGACGGCCGCTTCTCCGGCGCCACCCGCGGCGCATCTATCGGCCATGTCTCCCCTGAGGCGGCCTCCGGCGGCCCCATCGGCCTGGTGGAGGAGGGCGATCTCATCGCCATCGATATTCCCGCCCATACCATTACTCTGAAGGTAGACGAGGCCACCCTGGCTGCCCGGAAGGCCAAGTGGGTCTGCCCCGAGCCCAAGATCAAGACTGGTTACCTGGCCCGGTATGCCAAGCTGGTCTCCTCTGCGGATAAGGGAGCCATTCTGGAGTAATCCTTTCAGCCCCGCTGTTTTGTCGAAACAGCGGGGCTTTTCTGTGCTTTGGGACGACCTGTCATAAGCGTGCCATCCCCTTCGTATACTGGCAGAAAGGAAATGAGGTGGCGCGTATGGAATACAGTGGACTGCCCAATCAGGTGGCCCACCACATTCTTCTGGAGGGACGGGAACAGCTTACCGTCTCCGGTGTGGAGGAAGTGGAGAGCTTTGATGAAAATACCATCGTCATGCTCACGGTCAAGGGAACCTTGGTTGTGCGGGGAGAGGATCTGCATATTGAAAAGCTGTCTCTGGACGGGGGAGACCTGAAGGTGGAAGGAACCGTGGACTCCATGTCCTATGAGGACGCAGGCCGGGAGCGGGTGGGGCTGTTTGCCCGGCTGCTGGGCGGATGACGGCGGATGTGACGGCCCAGGCCTGGGCGGTAGTCCAGGCGATCGGACTGGGACTGGCCGCCGGACTGCTGTACGATCTGTTCCGGGTGCTGCGGGTTCGAGTCCATGTGCCCCTTTTGGGTCCGCTTTTGGATCTGCTGTTCTGGATCACGCTGACAGCGGTCTTGTTTGTTTGGTCCCAGTGGGCCTGGGGGGGGATGGTGCGGCTGTATGGAGCGGTATTTTTGTTCTTCGGAGGCTGCGTCTATTTTTGGCTGCTCAGTTCCGGTGTGCTCTGGGTGGGCTACCGTTTGGCAGATCTGGTCACTTTTGTACTAAAAATCTTAGTTCTCCCGTTGATTGCACTAAATCAGCTCCGGAAAAAAATCAAAAAACTTGCAAAAAATATCTTCCTTTCTGGGGCAAAATGGGGTAGAATAAATCAGATAACTCAGGAAATGGAGCGCTCGGCCCGCCGCCGGCGGGAACGTGAGAGAGGGGGAGAAGACCATGCGCCTCAGACGAACCGGGATTTTAACCAAGGTAGTGATCGTGGTGCTGTTGGTCTATCTGGCTACCTCTCTGCTGGATCTGCGTGGACAGATCCAGAACACCAAAGAGCAGCAGCAGACGGTGAGCCAGCAGGTAGAGGATCAGCGCCTGGCCAACCAGGAGCTTCAGGAGGCCATCGACAACAGCGATGACCCCGAAACTCTGGAGCGGGTGGCCCGGGAGCGGGGCTATGTCAAGCAGGGGGAGACCCTGTACAGTGACGTAGCCGGCTGAGACGCTGATGTGCGGGCGGAGGTGCGGGCTTCCGCCAGGCCGACGCACAGTTTCAGGGGGAAATTTACAAGGAGGATATTTCAGTCAGTATGGAGTTTGGTGTTGGGTCCATTTTGGACGGTAAGGTAACGGGAATCACGAAGTTTGGTGCGTTTGTGGCGCTGCCGGAGGGCCGCTCCGGATTGGTGCACATCTCCGAGATCGCCTATTCCTATGTCAATGAGGTCAGCGATTATCTGAAGGAGGGTCAGGAGGTCAAGGTCAAGGTCATCGGCATCGACCAGGCCAACCGGATCAATCTCTCCATTAAGAAGGTCAATGATCCGCCTCAGCGCGCCGCCGGGGGAGCTCAGGGAGGCAGACCTCCTCGTCAGGGCGGACCTCGCTCCAACGCGCCCCGTTCCGGGGGCTATGTGCCCCGTCCCGCCGCCCCCAAGGAGCCCACGGACTTTGAGGATCGGCTGAGACAGTTTATGCAGGCTTCCGACAGCAAACTCTCTGAGCTGCGCTATCTGGAGAAGAAGGGCGGAAACCGCCGTGGCGGCGGCCGCCGGTAATCGTACATCAAACCGTGCGGACCAAAGTCCGCACGGTTTTCTTTTTCCGCAAAAGAAAAGCGCCTCCCGAAGGAGGCGCCCAGTGTGCGGGGGAGAAATGTGCAGATTGGTGAGCTGCAACCAAAAGGTACCATAATATTCCACTTCAGTCAACGGGAAGGGGGTCGAATCCTGCCTCCCGAGAAAGGAAATCCTATGCTGATCATCAACGGAACGGTCCATACCATGGACGGACTGACCATCCCCGGAGGATATGTAGCCATTCGCGGCGATAAGATCGCCCAGGTTGGCCCCATGGAGGAGTGTCCCAAGGATTGGGAGGGACGGATCTTTGACGCCCGCGGCGGCCACATCACCCCCGGCTTTATTGACGCCCACTGCCATTTGGGTATGTTCGGCGACGGTGTGGGCATCGAAGGGGACGACGGCAATGAGGCCACCGATCCCTGTACCCCTCACCTCCGGGCGGTGGACGCGGTGAATCCTCTGGACCGCTGCTTCCAGGAGGCCCGGGAGGCGGGCGTGACTACGGTGCTCACCGGACCTGGCTCTGCCAATCCCATCAGCGGACAGTTTGCCGCCCTGAAGACCAACGGCAAGTGGGTGGACGCCATGGTGCTGAAAGCCCCTGCCGCCATGAAGATGGCTCTGGGCGAAAACCCCAAGCTCACCTATAACGAGCGCCACGAGACCCCCTCCACCCGTATGGCTACCGCCGCAGTGATCCGGGAAAATCTGGCCAAGGCGGTGGAGTACCGGGAGAAGCTGGAGCGGGCGGCCCAGGATGAGGACGAGGACAAGCCGGACTATGACGCCAAGCTGGAGGCGCTGCTGCCGGTGATCAACGGGGAACTGCCCGTCCAGATCCACGCTCACCGGGCTGACGACATTGCCACCGGCATCCGGATCTGCAAGGAATTTGGGCTGAAGTATGTCATTGTCCACGGCACCGAGGGACATCTCATCCCCGAACTGCTGGCTCAGGAGGGGGCCGGTGTGATCACCGGACCCTGTCTGGGAGACCGATCCAAGCCCGAGCTGGCCAACATGACTATTGAGACCCCCGCCATCCTGCGGATGTTCGGAGTGAAAACCGCGGTGTGTACCGACCACCCCGAGACCCCCATCCAGTATCTGCCCCTGTGTGCTGCCATGGCCATCCGGGGCGGCATGGACCCGGAGGGCGCCCTGGCCTGTATCACCATCAATGCCGCTCAGCTGGCGGGCATTGATGACCGGGTGGGTTCCCTCACCCCCGGCAAGGACGCCGACGTGGTGGTCACCAGCGCCCACCCCCTCAACTGGCTCAGCCGGGTGCGTCTGGTGGTCATGGACGGTAAGGTGATCAAGGAATAAGCCCATGTAAAAGCGACACGAAAAAATTTCATAAATATTTCATAAAAATCGGTGGTATTTTTCCTTATCTATGGTATAATGCTGACATAGGGAGAGAACCCTCTCCCCCTGTCACACAGATCCCCCTTCGGGGGTGAAAGGAGCGACCGATATGAAGTTTGTGTTTACAGACAAAAAGGTGAACATACCCAACTACATCCACAACTATGCGGAGAAGAAAGTGGGTAAGCTCGACCGTTATTTTAAGGAGGATGCCACCGCCGCAATTACGTTCAGCATCGAGAAGGACCGTAACCAGGTGGAGGTCACCATTCGGTCCAGCGGCACCATCTTCCGTGTGTCTGAAAGCTCCTCTGATATGCGTGCTTCCATCGACGCGGCTGTAGCTTCTCTGGAGCGCCAGTTCCGTAAAAATAAGTCCCGTCTGGAGAAGCGTCTGCGCCAGGGTGCCTTTGAGCGGACCATTGATGAGGCGGAAGTGGCTTCTTTCGTTCCTGATGGACCGGAAGAGGGCGAGTACCGCATCGTGCGCACCAAGACCTTCCCCATTAAGCCCATGACCCAGGAGGAGGCCATCCTGCAGATGAATCTGCTGGGTCACAGCTTCTTCGCCTTCCGCAATGAGGACGCCGACGGCTCCTTCGCTGTGGTATACCGCCGCAACGACGGGGACTACGGAATCATCGAGGACGAGACCTGACATCGCTTTACAACGCCCGCCCCACTTTGGGGCGGGCGTTTTTTGCCCTTGCTACGGGGGCTTGCGGCGGGTATAATGAAAGAAAATCAGAAATTTGGAGGACAAACGGATGAGCCGGGAACAGGTGCTCTCCCTGCTGCTGCAGCAGGAGAATCAATATGTATCCGGGGAGGCCATGAGCCGTACCCTGGGGATCAGCCGCGCGGCGGTATGGAAGGCCATTGAGGCCCTGCGCCAGGAGGGATATACTATTCAGTCCGCGCCCAACCGCGGGTATCGGCTGGACAGCGCGCCCGACCGGGTGCGGGAGGGGGAGTTGACCGGACCTCTGGCCGGATGCCATGTGGGTGAGAAGCTGCTGTGTCTGGACACCGTAGATTCCACCAACACCGAGTGCAAGCGCCAGGCCATGGCAGGAGCGCCGGATGGGTTGGTGGTCATCAGTGAGGAGCAGACCGGCGGCCGGGGACGGCTGGGACGGACCTTCCAGTCCCCCAAGGGCCGGGGCCTGTATGTATCTGCCCTGCTGCGCCCCCAGCTGCCCCCTGCCGAGGTGACCGACTTTACCGCCTGGGTGGCAGTGGCGGTGTGCGACGGCATTGAGGCCGCCTGCGGTCTGCGTCCCCAGATCAAGTGGACCAATGATATCATTCTCAACGGGAAAAAAGTGTGCGGCATCCTTACCGAGATGGGGCTGGAGAGCGAGAGCAACGCCCTGCAGTACCTGATCCCGGGCATCGGCATCAACGCCAACCACGATCCGGAGGATTTCAGTGAAGATGTGCGCCCCATGGCCACCTCTCTGGCCCAGGAGCTGGGGCATCCGGTGCGCCGCTCCGAGCTGGCCGTCCAGGTCATCCGTGCCCTGGACCGGATGTACGCCGCCTTCCCCCAGGGGAAGCAGGAGTATTTGGACAAGTACCGCGCCGACTGCCTCACCCCGGGCAACCAGGTGCAGCTCATCACCCCCGTCTCCCGCCGGGAGGCCAAGGCTGTGGCCATCGACGACGAATTCCGCCTGGTGGTGGAGTATCCCGATGGCAGCCGGGAGGCCCTGTCAGCCGGAGAAGTTTCGGTGCGGGGCATGTATGGATATGTTTAAAGTGTAGCCTCTGCCGGACGGCTTGTAAGAGCCGTCCGGTTTTTTTGCGCCGATTTGGAAGGAAATTGGAAACGACTTCTGTCAAAACTCCACGAAAACAGGCAAAAAGGTCAGAAAAAAGGAAAGAGGTTTTGTGCCTTTCGCTTAAATTGCAAAAAAGATAAAATTGGGGCTTGAACCTATAGTTACTATACCTATTATGATGGGTCCATCGAAAACGAGAGCAAGTGGAGTGTAAGGAGGAAGCAGTATGGAATCCACCATTTTGATCCGCAACGCACGGGCCATTGTGACCTGCGACGGACAGGACCGGGTGTACTACGACTCGGACATGCTGATCCAGGGTCCCAAGATCGTTAAGATTGGAAAGAATCTCACGGACCCCCACGATCAGGAAATCGACGCCACCGACAAGTTTGTCTATCCCGGCCTTATCAACACGCACCACCACTTTTTCCAGACCTTTGTACGAAACCTCAAAACCATTGATTATCCCAACATGACGGTGCCTCAGTGGCTGGACAAGATCTACCGTATCTTCCAGATGGTGGACGACCAGGTGATCTATTACTCCTCTCTCACCGCCATGGCCGACCTGCTCAAGCACGGCTGCACCTGTGCCTTTGACCACCAGTACTGCTTTACCAAGGCCACCGGCAAGGCTCCGGTGGACCGGCAGATGGAGGCGGCCTCCCAGCTGGGCATCCGTTACCACGCAGGCCGCGGCGTGAACACCCTGCCCCGTGAGGAGGGCAGCACCATTCCCGCCAATATGCTGGAGACCACCGACGAGTATCTGAAGGACTGTGAGCGCATCATCAAGCTCTATCACGATCCCAAGCCCTACTCCATGTCCCAGATCGTCATGGCCCCCTGCCAGCCCATCAACAGCTACCCTGAGACCTTTACCGAAACCGTGACCTTTGCCCGGGAGAAGGGCGTGCGGATGCACACCCATCTGGGCGAGGGCGAAAACGAGATCATGGTGGAGCGCTGGGGCAAGCGCACCCTGGACTGGTGCGGCGAGATCGGCTTCCTGGGTCCCGACGTGTGGATCGCCCACGGCTGGGAGCTGACTCCCAAGGAGTACGAGGTGCTGGCCAAGGCGGGTACCGGCGTGTCCCACTGTCCCGGCCCCGCTATTCTGGGCGGCTTCCCCATCCTCCCCATCGGCCAGATGCAGGAGATGGGCGTGTGCGTCAGCCTGGGCTGCGACGGCTCGGCCACCAACGACAGCTCCAGCCTGCTGGACTCCATGCGCACCGCTTGGATGATGCAGGCCTGGCACAGCAAGCAGCGGGGCGGCTGCATCTCCCCCTATGAGATGCTGAAGATCGCCACCGTCAACGGCGCCAAGACCCTGGGCCGCAACGACCTGGGCTCTCTGGAGCCGGAGAAGGGTGCCGACCTGTTTATGGTGGACGCCGGGGTGCTGGAGCTCACCGGCACCCTCCACGATCCCAGAAACCTGCTGGCCCGCACCGGCGTCACCGGAAATGTGTGGCTGACCATGGTCAACGGCCAGGTGGTCTTCCAGGGCGGGCATCTAACCCGGGTGGACGAAGGGAAATTGGCCCGGGAGGGCGAGGCCGTGTGCACCAAGGTGCTGCGGGAGCCCTGCGAGGCCTTCCACAATTTGGGCTGAGCATTGCTTGGTTCCATGGGATATGATTTGAAAAAGGAGAAGATACGATGAAAAAGCTGATCACTCTTGTGCTGGCCATGGCTATGGCCCTGTCTCTCGTCGCCTGCGGCGGGGGTTCCGGCTCCAATTCTGCTTCCAATTCCGGCTCCAACAGCCAGAGCGGCACCCAGGAGGGCGCTCTGAAGGTGGCCCTGTGCATGTCCGGCGCGGTCAACGACCAGGGCTGGAACCAGTCCGCTTATGACGGCGCCAAGGCCGCCTGCGACAAGTACGGCTACGAGCTGGCCTACACCGAGAACCTGAATGCCGCCGACATTGCCGCTGCTTTTGCTGACTATGCCGCCGCCGGCTACGATGTGATCATCGGCCACGGCTTTGAGTTCGGCGATCCCGCTCTGGAGGTCGCTTCCACCTACCCCGACGTTACCTTTATCTGCACCGAGGCCAGCGCCTCTGCCGACAACGTGGCCTCCTATGTGATGGCCTGTGAGCAGACCGCCTATGTGGAGGGCGTCATCGCCGCCAGCATGAGCCAGACCGGCACCATCGGTGCCATCGGCCCCATCCAGGGCGACTCCCTGGTGAAGATCGTCAACGGCTACATTGAGGGTGCTAAGTCCGTCAACCCCGACATTGATGTGAAGACCGCTTGGACCAACTCCTACGTGGATACCCAGCTGGCTCAGGAGTCCGCCTCCGCCATGATCGAGGGCGGCACCGACGTCATCAAGCACTGCGCCAACGCCTGCGGCAACGGTGCCATCAGCGCCGCTGTGACCGCCGATATCTGGTGCCAGGGCGACTCCTATGACCAGAGCTCTCTGGCTCCTGAGAACATCCTGGACTCCGCCATCTACAACCTGGACGTGGTGCTGGACATCGCCCTGGGCACCGTGGCTGACGGCTCCTTCGAGGGCGGCGTGTACAACCTGGGTATGGCCGACGGCGCTGTGGAGGTTCTGATCTCCGACAACGTGCCTCAGGAGGTCGCTGACAAGGCTCAGGCCACCATCGACGCCATTGTCTCCGGCGAGCTGGTCATCACCCCCAACTACACCGTAGAGTAAATTTTATCTGAATAAACATCCACAGCGCCGCGGTACAGCCTGTACTGCGGCGCTGTACGGGATAGGAGAGATCGATATGGCCCTGCTTGAAATGCAACAGATCTGCAAGGCCTTTTCCGGGGTCTACGCCAACGACCATGTAGACCTGATGGTGGAAAAGGGCGAGATCCACGCGCTGCTGGGAGAAAACGGCGCGGGCAAAACCACCCTCATGAATATCCTCTTCGGCATCTACAGCGCAGACAGCGGACAGATCCTGTGGAAGGGCGAGCCGGTGCGCTTTGCCTCCCCCAAGGACGCCATTGCCGCGGGCATTGGGATGGTGCAGCAGCACTTCTCCCTGGTGCGCAAGATGACGGTGCTGGACAACATCATCCTGAATCTGCGGGACAACCGCTTTGTGCTGGACCGCAAACAGGCTCGGCAGCGGGTGTGCGCTCTGGCGGAGAAGTACGGCCTCACCGTGGACCCGGATGCCCAGGTGGGCAGCCTGTCGGTGGGCGAGCAGCAGCGGGTGGAGATCCTGAAGGCCCTGTACCGGGATGTGGAGCTGCTCATCCCGGACGAGCCCACCGGCGTGCTTACTCCCCAGGAGACGGCCCAGTTCTTTGAGGTGCTCCGGGCGCTGCAGAAGGAGGGCTACGGCATCATCATCATCACCCACCGCATGAGTGAGATCATGGCCATCAGCGACCGGGTCACCATTCTGCGGGACGGGAAGAAGGTGGCCCAGCTGGTCACGGCCGAGACCCAGCCCGATGAGCTGTCCCGGCACATGATCGGCCGGGAGCTCAATGAGAGCTACGATGTGGACACTCCGCCGGGAGAGGAGACGCTGCTGTCTCTGGAGGCCATCTCTCTGCCCCGGAAAAAGAAGGGCCATCCCCTCCACGATATTACCCTGGAACTGCGCCGGGGAGAGATCCTTGGTGTGGCCGGCGTAGAAGGAAACGGCCAGAAGGAGCTGGCCGAGATCATCACCGGCATCCAGCACCCCTCCCAGGGGCGAGTGGTCCTGGACGGACAGGAGATCCAGCGGGAGAATGTCCGGCAGCGGTATGAGCGGGGTGTGGTTTATATCTCCGACGACCGCCTCAACGATAGTTTGGTCACCGACATGGACATGACGGAAAACCTGATGCTTCGGGACTACTGCCGCGCTCCCTTCTCCCACAAGGGACTGCTGGACCGCAAGGCCATGCTCCAGACAGCCAAGGAAAAGATCCAGCGCTACCAGGTGCGCTCCTCCGGCACCTCCGGAGAGGCCACGCCGGTGCGTCTGCTCTCCGGCGGCAACCAACAAAAGCTGATCGTGGCCCGTGAGATCCATGACCGGGCTCAGGTGGTGGTAGCCAGCCAGCCCACCCGCGGCCTGGACATCGGCGCCACGGAATTTGTCCGGGATCGGCTGGTGGAGCAGCGCAATGCCGGAAAGGGTGTGCTGCTCATCTCCGCCGACCTGGAGGAGATCATGGCTCTGAGCGACCGCATCGCCGTGCTGTTTGGCGGGCGGATCGTAGGTGTGCTTACCCGTCAGGAGGCCACCGTGGAAAAGATCGGCCTTCTCATGGGCGGTATCACAGGAAAGGAGGCGGTGAGATGACCGCGCTTACCAACCGGAAACAGAACCTGCTGGATGTGCTGACCATCTGCCTACTTACCCTGGTGATCAGCGCCCTGCTGATTTTGGCCTGTAAAGCCAGCCCGGTGGAGGCGGCAAGCCTCTTC
The DNA here is from genome assembly GCF_046973065.1 of Flintibacter sp. Taxonomy (NCBI): domain Bacteria; kingdom Bacillati; phylum Bacillota; class Clostridia; order Eubacteriales; genus Flintibacter; species Flintibacter sp. The sequence continues at coordinate 61,114 of NZ_JBKVXZ010000012.1, forward strand.
GTCAAAGGAATCTTTGGAACCAAGGCCAGCTTTGCCGAGATCTTTGTCAAAGCCTGTCCCCTGATTCTCACCGGCCTTGGCTGCGCGGTGGCCTTCCGCACCGGCTTTTTCAACATCGGTGCCGAGGGACAGTTCTACGTGGGCGCCATTTCTGCCACCTTGGTGGCCCTGGGCCTGCCTCAGGTACCCGGCGTGGTGCGTATCGTCTTGTGCATGGTGGTCGCCTTTGTGTGCGGCGGCATTTGGGCGCTGATTGCGGCGGTGTTCAAGACTCGCTTCAACATCTCCGAGATCATCGTCACCATCATGCTCAACTACATCGTCATCAACTTCCTGGGCTATGCGGTGCGCTCCTTCCTGATGGATCCCGCCGGCAATGTGCCGCAGTCGGCTAAGATCGACCAGGCGGCCCAGCTTCCCAATCTGATCACCTCCACCCGCTTCCACGCCGGCATTGTGCTGGCCTTTGTGCTGGCGGCTGTGGTTTGGTTTTTGATGGAAAAGACCACCGTGGGCTATGAACTCAAGGCGGTGGGGCTCAACCAGCGTGCCGCCGCCTGCAACGGTGTGCCGGTGGTGCGCAGCATCATCTTCTCCGCCTTCCTCAGCGGCGGCCTGGCCGCCATTGCGGGAAGCATCGAGGTGCTGGCCATCCAGAAAAAGCTGATGGAGGGCATCTCCGGTGACTGCGGCTATACCGCCGTACTCATTGCCCTGGTTGCCTTCAACCGTCCTCTTGGTGTGGTGGCAGTGGCCATTCTCTACGCCGCCATGGAGGTGGGCGCCAGCTCCATGCAGCGGCAGCTGGGTGTTCCTGCTGCCATCGTCAGTATTATCATCGGCGTGGTGGTCGTTCTGATCCTGGCCAAAGAGCTGCTGCGCTGGTATAACCTGAGAAAGAAAGGGTAAGGGGGGAGCACGATGCTGCAAGAGATTTTGACGGTTGGTTTCTTCACTGCGTTTTTGTCCGCAGCAGTGCGCCTGGCCATGCCCTTGATGTATGGCGGCCTGGGCGAAATGATCGCAGAGCGGGCCGGCATCCTGAATATCGGCATGGAGGGCGTGATGCTCTCCGGCGCGTTCTTCTCCTTTGCCGGCGCCTGGTATTTTCACAGCATCCCTGTGGGCCTGCTGTGCGGTATGTTAGGCGGTATGGCAGTGAGCCTGCTGCACGGCCTGCTTACCATCCGTCTGGCCAAGGACCAGTCGGTGAGCGGCCTGGCGCTGAATATGCTGATGCTGGGTGTGACCAGCTTCCTGTATAAGCTGGTATCCAGCGGGCAGAGCTATCAGCAGGTGGAGACCCTGCCCTCCCTGCCCATTCCCGGACTGTCCGCCATCCCCGTGATCGGAGAGGCCTTCTTTAACCGGGATATCCTCACATATCTTCTCTATGTGCTGATTGTGGTTGCCTTTTTCTTCTACCGCAATACTAACTGGGGCCTCAATTTCATTGCCGTGGGTGAGCATCCCCGGGCGGCGGAGTCGGCGGGTATCCCGGTCAACCGCTACCGCTGGATCGCCATGGTGCTCAACGGCGTGCTGGGCGGAATCGGCGGAGCTTATCTGGTGCTGGTGCAGCTGGGTGTGTTCACCGAGAACATGCTCTCGGGACGCGGCTATATCGCCTTGGCTACGGTCATTCTGGGCCGGTACACCTCTTTTGGTGTGTTTGGCGCGGCGCTGCTGTTCGGCGCGGCCAACGCCCTGCAGATTCGCCTGCAGACCATCGGAGTGGAGATCTCTCCCTATCTGCTGGCCATGCTGCCCTATGTGATTACCTTGGCGGCAATGCTGGGCGCCATCGGCAAGAACAGTCAGCCCGAGGGGCTGAGCAAGCCCTACGTCAAGGGCATGCGCTGATACAAAGGAAATCCCCGCACAGAATGTTCTGTGCGGGGATCTTTGCGTTTTGGGGCTGCCCTTTACGTGGGAGGAAAAAGTATGTTATGATGGGGCACGACAGGAGGGAGCAAAATGAAAGCATATCTCACTGTGGGCGAGATGGGCCGGATGTTTGGCCTGAACGTGCAGACGCTGCATTACTATGATAAGATCGGCCTGTTCTGCCCCCAGCTTCGAAATCCGGAGACCGGGCGGCGCAGGTATAAGTTTGACCAGGTCTATCAGCTGGCCACCATCCGCTACCTGCGTAAGCTGGGCTATCCGCTGGAGGATGTCCGGGTCTACCTCAATTCCCGCTCCCCCGTGCATACCATGGATCTGCTGCGGGAGCGCTCGGCAGCGCTGCGTGCCCAGTGGCAGGAACTGATGCGCATTGACGAGGCCATTCTGCGCAAACTCCAGTTTATGGAGGAAAAGCAGGAGCACATCTTCTGGGACGGAGTACGTCGGGTACCCTTCCCTGAGCGGCGGTACATCCCCATTGGCAGCGAGGAGATCCTGTATATGAAGGACTCCTTCTATTTCTATCCTACCATCGCGTTCTACGAGGAAAATCTGAAATATTTTGGTGCGTATGTGGTAGGGCCGGATATGGGCGGGGAGGAGGAAGAACTGCCCGAGGAGTCGCAGGCCACCCTCCCCATTCCAAAGGGAGACTATCTGGTGGCCTTTCATAAGGGCAGCTACGATGAGATCCCCCAGCATATTGCCCAGATGCGTCGGGAGAATGCCGATCTGAACCTGAGTCCCCTGACTGTTACCTTCAATATCATTGACCAATTCGTGGAAAATAAGGTAGATAACTATATTACTGAGCTTCAGATTCAAATTTTAGAGCCCTGATAAGACACCCCGCCTGTGCGGGGTGTCTTTCTTGTCTAAGGACTATCGGATCAGGCAAACTGTTTGAGCAGATGGATAAAGTCCTCCATGTAGGTGGAGCGGAAGGCCTCCTCACGCCAAATCAGATTCCAGGTGAGATAGTAGTTGGGATCGCCCACCCGGAAATAGCTCACCGGATGGGGATAGTTGTGTTCCCGGCGGTAGCTCTCCATGGTGAAGGCCACGCCTAATCCCTCTGCTGCCATCTGGCACCCCAGCTCAATATTGCTGACCAGATAGATTTTGCGCGGCTCCACTCCGGCGTAGCGCAGAGCGGCATCTGCTACCACGCGCACGCTGCGGCCCTCTTCCAGCATGTAGAAGGCTTCCTGTTCCACATGGTGCAGATCCAAGTAGGGGTAGTGACAGCCCTCCAGCCAGCGGCCGCGCCGGACAGCGGGATGATCGGCAGGCAGTACCATCAGCATGTGGTCCTGACGTACGTGTTCTACATGCAGGCCGCTGTGGGTAGGGGGCTGATTGATGTAGATAAGATCCAATTCACCAGCACACAGCGCATGTTCTAAATTTTCGGCAGTGTCTTCGTGCAAAATTACATCCACTCCCGGATAGTCCATACGAAAGCGGCGTATGAGCCGGGGCATCAAAAATAGGTTTCCTTTTCGCAGTCCGCCCACATGGAGTGTACCTTGCCGCCCGCTGGTCAGGTCGCTCATTTCCATCTCAAAGTCATACTTCAGCGCCACAATCTGCTGTGCCCGGCGCAGGTAGGCCTCTCCCACCTGAGTGGGCACTAATTTTTTGCCCAGACGATGGAAGAGAGGGGTTCCCAGCCGCTTTTCCAGGTTGGTCAGAAACAGGCTCAGCGTGGGTTGGGTAACATGGAGCTGCTCTGCGGCACGAGTGATGCTGCGGGTCTTGTCCAGAGCCAGCATATATTCCTGCTCTCGGGTATTCATAGTGGCACCTCCACAACATTGAAAAAACCAATGATTAGAATAAAAATAATAAATTTGTTTTTTGAATGTTACTTTATTATACTAAATACAACAGGAAGAGGTCAACACCCCATGACGTCTTCCAAGTCAAGAATGAGGAGAGGAAAACTATGCCAGAGAAAACGATCTCCGCAAAGAAAAAGAGCTTTACCATGCCCCACACCTTTGTGATCCTGTTTGTCATCATTGCCATTGCCGTGGCTCTGACCTGGATCATCCCCAGCGGTGAGTATGCCCGTGTGGAGGACCCTGTATCGGGCAGCACCGTGGTAGACGCCACCTCCTTCCAGTATGTAGAGGATGTCAGCGTCAATCCCCTCAGTGTCCCCATGATGATCGTGGAAGCGTTTGTGGATAACGCGGACCTGATCACTCTGATCCTGCTCAGCGGCGGCGCCATCTATATGCTCACTGCCGCGGGAGCGCTCCAGGCGCTGGTGGCAGTAATCGTGCGCCGCTTCAGTAATCGGGTGGAGGTCTTTATCCCCCTGCTGATGCTGGTGTTTGCTCTGATCTGTACCACTCAGGGCGTAAATACCTTCATCGGATTTGCACCCATTACAGTCATGCTGGCCCTAAGCTTAGGATTGGACTCCATCGTAGGCGTGGGCATCATCCTGCTGGGCGGTGCCGTGGGCTTTGCAACCGGTACTCTGAATGTGAGCACCACCCTGGTGGCCCAGAAAATTGCGGAGCTGCCCAACTACTCCGGCATCGGCTACCGCTGGGTGTGCTTTGCAGTGTTCTATGTAGTTACCTGCTTCTGGCTGGTGCGCTACGCCAAGAAGATCCAGAAGAATCCTCAGCTGAGCCCCATGTATGACCTGGATCAGAACAGCGAGTTCAAGAGCGGCTCTCTGGATGACTTTGGTCACCTGGATACCCGCAAGACCCTGTGCATCGTGGCCCTGGTTGTTGCTCTGGTAATCATTGTCTACGGTTGCATTGAGAAGGGCTGGGACTTTGCTGAGCAGAGCGCCGTGTTCCTGGTGCTCTCCGTTGTGGTCGGCCTCATTGCCGGATTTGATCTCAACAAGATCTGCACCGAGTTCCTGAAGGGCACCAAGAAGATGCTGGGCGCTTCCTTCATTATCATGTTTGCCCGTGCCATCGGCAGCGTGCTCAGCGCCGGTATGATTACCGACACCATCGTGCACGCCATGGCCGAGGTTCTGACCGGTCTGCCCGCCGCTCTGCTGGGCGTGGGTATGCTGGCCGCCAACACCCTCATCAATGTGGTGCTCACCTCCGGTTCCGGCCAGGCTGCTGCCGTTATGCCCATTATGATCCCCCTGAGCGATCTGCTGGGTGTGACCCGTCAGACCTGTATCCTCAGCTTCAACTTCGGCGACGGTTTCTGTAACTACATCCTGCCCACCTCCACCGCCCTCATGGGCATCCTCAGCGCCGGTAACGTGCCCTATGACCGCTGGATGCGCTTTATGTGGAAGCTGTTCCTGGTGTGGTTTGTGGTAGGCGCTGTGCTGGTAGTTATCGCCCAGCTGATGAACTACGGTCCTATGTAACAACAAACTCCCGCTGCGGAAGGAATATGTGAGGTAGACGAAGATGAAAGAGAAGCTGTATGAATTGATCCAGAAGCAGCAGGAGACCCTGTTTGCCATGGCCGACCAGATCCACGACGACCCGGAGTATGACGGGGAGGAGTATCACGCCTCTGCGATGCTGGAGGACTATCTGGAGCAGCACGGATTTCAGGTAGAGCGGGGCCTGGAAAACTGGCCCACTGCGTTCCGGGCCACCTGGGGCCAGGGGGATGGCGGTCCCCGCATTGGCCTTCTGTGCGAATACGACGCCCTGCGGGGCCTGGGCCACGGCTGCGGCCATCACATGCAGGGCCCCTGCATCTGCGCCACAGCCATTGCGCGGAAAGAGGAGGGCTTTGAGAATCCCTTCCAGCTGGTGGTGTACGGCACTCCGGCGGAGGAGAC
>NZ_JBKVXZ010000013.1:0-66123 GCF_046973065.1 Flintibacter sp.
CCACCCGCCGCTACAACCGCTGCAAGATCTGCGGCCGTCCCCACGCCTACCTGCGTGACTACGGCATCTGCCGTATCTGCTTCCGCGAGCTGGCTTACAAGGGCCAGATCCCCGGCGTGAAGAAGGCTTCTTGGTAAATCTCGCTGAGTCATACTGCGTTGGACCGGCTTGACGTACACAAAGTACGCCTGCGCCGCTCCGCCTTGTCTGACAAAGCGATCTTCACCAAGACCCTGGCAGGTCCCTAAGAGGCTTGCCCCTGAAATGAGTCGAAAAAGAGACCGGCTGCACCGCAGCCGGTCTCTTCCAGACAAAAGCTGACCACGCACTCGCGTGTGCGAAGCAAAAAACCCTTGCAATTCCCAGATTTATGGGGTACAATAAAGTGCTTGTGCGCCAGAGGACTTAAAAATGGCACGCCCGACACCGTTGGGCGGCGCAAAAAACCCGTAATCCCCACCGGAAAATCCCGGGGTGTGAGTACGGGGTTTTGGCTTGCAAGGTGACTTTGGTCAAGCCCGCCTCACGGCGGTTTTGATAGCGCCAAAGGCGCGAAGGCGGTCAACAGGTCGGGGAGCGCCTACCCCCGATACCTTACCGTCTGTACCGGATTTTCCGGTAATCTTATAAGGAGGTATATCTCATGCATATCACGGACCCCATTGCGGATATGCTCACCCGCATCCGCAACGCGAACAACGCCAAGCATGACACCGTGGACGTCCCCGCGTCCAACATGAAGAAGTCCATCGCGCAGATCCTGCTGGATGAGGGCTATATCAAGAACTTCCAGCTCATCGACGATGGTACCCAGGGCGTCATCCGCGTCACCCTGAAGTACAATCCCGGCAAGGAGAAGGTCATCACCGGCCTGCGCCGTGTCTCCAAGCCCGGCCTGCGTGTCTATGCCGGTGCTGACGAGCTGCCCCGGGTTCTGCATGGCCTGGGCATTGCCATTGTGTCCACGTCCAAGGGCGTCATGACTGACAAGGCCGCCCGCGCGGCCCATGTCGGCGGCGAGGTCCTGGCGTTTGTCTGGTAAGGAGGGAGAGTAGAATATGTCTCGTATCGGAAGAATGCCGATCTCCATCCCCGCCGGTGTGGACGTGAAGATCGAAGCCGGTAACCTGGTTACCGTAAAGGGCCCCAAGGGTACCCTGACGCAGCAGCTGCATCCCGCCATGACCATCACCCAGGAGGGCGATGTGATCCATGTGACCCGTCCCAACGACGAGAAGGCCAACCGCAGCCTGCACGGCCTGACCCGCACCCTGCTGCACAACATGATCGTGGGCGTCACCGAGGGCTTCAAGAAGGAGCTGGACGTCAACGGCGTGGGCTACCGTGTGGCCAAGGAGGGCAACAAGCTGGTCATGAACCTGGGCTTCTCCCATCAGGTCATCATGGAGGAGGTTCCCGGTATCACTATCGAGGTTCCCGGCCCCAACAAGATCATCATCAACGGCTGCGACAAGCAGCAGGTTGGCCAGTTTGCTGCCGAAGTGAGAGAGAAGCGTCCCCCCGAGCCTTATAAGGGCAAGGGCATCAAATACACCGACGAGGTCATCCGCCGCAAGGCTGGTAAGACCGGCGCCAAGAAGTAAGAAGGAGGTGTGCCACTATGATCAACAGACCCGATACTCGTTCCCAGCGGCTTAAGCGCCATAAGCGCGTGCGCGCCAAGATTTCCGGCACGCCCGAGCGTCCCCGCCTGAACGTGTTCCGCAGCGCCACCAACATCTATGCCCAGATCATCGACGATGTGACCGGCAAGACCCTGGTGAGCGCCTCTTCCCTGGAGAAGGATTTCTCCTGTGAGGGCACCAAGTCCGACGCCGCCAAGCAGGTTGGCATCAACGTGGCTGAGCGTGCCAAGGCCAAGGGCATCGACACCGTGGTGTTCGACCGCGGCGGCTATGTCTACCACGGCCGCGTCAAGGCTCTGGCCGAGGGCGCCCGTGAGGGCGGCCTGCAGTTCTAAGGGAGGAGGAAACGACAATGGCTAGATTTGAGAGAGAACCCAGCGAGTTCGTGGAGAAGCTCGTTTCCCTGAACCGCGTATCCAAGACCGTCAAGGGCGGCCGTATCTTCAAGTTCGCCGCTCTGATGGTGGTGGGCGATGAGAAGGGCCGCGTGGGCTTTGGCCTGGGTAAGGCCGCCGAGGTGCCCGAGGCTATCCGCAAGGGCATCGAGGACGCCAAGAAGAACATGATCACTGTGTCCCTGTCCGGCACCACCATCCCCCACGAGGTGATCGGTGAGTTCGGCGCCGGCCGCGTGCTGATGAAGCCCGCTGCCCCCGGTACCGGCGTTATCGCCGGCGGCGCTGTCCGCGCCGTGCTGGAAGCTGTCGGCATCAAGGACATCTATACCAAGTGCCTGCGCTCCAACAATCCGCAGAACGTGGTCTCCGCTGCCTTTGTGGGCCTGAAGTCCCTGCGCAGCCCTGAGGAGGTCGCCCGCATCCGCGGTAAGAGCGTGGACGAGATCCTGGGTTAAGGAGGCGCTGACAATGGCTAATCTGAACATTAAGCTGGTCAAGAGCCTGAACGGCCGCATCGCCAAGCACAAGGCGACTGCCGAGGCTCTGGGCCTGAAGAAGATCGGCGACATCACCGTGCAGCCCGACAACGCTGCCACCCGTGGTAAGATCGCCCACATCGGCTACCTGCTCCAGGTGACCGAGGAAAACTAACGTAGGAGGCGCGAGACAATGAATCTGCATGAACTCTCCCCCGCCGCCGGTTCCACCACTAAGTCCTTCCGCAAGGGCCGCGGTCATGGTTCCGGCAACGGTAAGACTGCCGGCCGTGGTCATAAGGGCCAGTGGGCCCGCTCCGGCGGCGGCGTGCGCGTGGGTTTTGAGGGCGGCCAGATGCCTCTGGCCCGCCGTATCCCCAAGCGCGGCTTCAATAACATCTTCGCTAAGCCCCTGGAGTCCGTGAACGTCTCCGCTCTGGAGAAGTTCGAGGACGGCGCTGTGGTCAACGCTCAGGCTCTGCTGGAGAAGGGCATCCTCTCCAAGTGCGAGTATGGTGTGAAGATCCTGGGCAACGGCACCATCACCAAGAAGCTGACTGTCCAGGCGTCCGCTTTCTCCGCCTCTGCCAAGGAGAAGATCGTGGCGGCCGGCGGAAAGTACGAGGTGATCTAAATGATCAAGACCGTTCGGGACGCCTGGAAGATCCCTGAGCTGCGCAACAAGATCCTCTTTACCATCTTCGCGCTGCTCATCTTCCGTCTGGGCGCCGCCATTCCGGTCCCCTATATCAATGGTGCTCAGTTGGAGACCTATCTCACAGCCCAGAGCGGTACCATTCTGGGGCTGATGAATGCCATGAGCGGCTCTGCCTTCTCTATGGCTACCCTGTTCGCCCTGAGCGTGCAGCCCTATATCAACAGCTCCATTATCATCCAGCTGCTTACCGTGGCCATCCCCGCTCTGGAGCGGCTGGCCAAGGAGGGCGGCGAGGAGGGCCGGAAGAAGATCGCCTCCATCACCCGGTACACCACCGTGGCCATCGGCCTGCTGCAGGGTTTTGGTTACTACACCCTGATCAACAGCTACGGTCTGGTGGAGACCGACGGTCTGCCTGCCATTTGGGTGGGCCTGGTCATCGTGCTGTCCTTCACTGCTGGCTCTGCCTTCCTGATGTGGCTGGGTGAGCAGATCACCGAGTTTGGCATCGGCAACGGCATCTCCATTCTGCTGTTCGCCGGTATCGTTTCCCGTTTCCCCCGTATGGTGGGCGACATCATCACTGGCCTGGGTTACTACAACAACCCCCTCACCGACGAGATGAAGGCCAGCATGAGCGAGACTCAGATTGCCGCCTATGAGAACGCTGCCCTGGCTCCCTGGATGGTCCCCGTGATCATCATCGGTATGCTGGCTCTGGTGGTGTTCATCGTGTTCATCTCCAACGCCGAGCGCCGCCTGCCTGTGCAGTATGCCAAGCGGGTGGTGGGCCGGAAGATGTACGGCGGTCAGTCCACCCACATCCCCATCAAGGTGAACATGAGCGGCGTTATGCCCATCATCTTCGCCCAGTCCATCGCCTCCCTGCCTGCCACCATCGGCGCTTTTGCCGGCTGGACTACCACCAGCGGCGGTTTCGGCGGAGGTCTGATGAACCTGTTTGATACTACTAAGCCCTTCTACAGCATCCTGTATTTCCTGCTGATCGTGGGCTTCAGCTACTTCTACGCCACCATGCAGTTCAACCCCATTGAGGTGGCAAACAACCTGAAGAAGAACGGCGGCTTTATCCCCGGCTTCCGCCCCGGCAAGCCCACCGCCGACTTCATTATGAAGGTGCTCAACAAGATCACCATGTTCGGTGCCCTGTACCTCTCCGTGGTGGCTATCGCCCCCATCATCACCGGCAACCTGGTCAGCTATAATTCTCTGGCCATCGGCGGCACTTCCGTTATCATCGTGGTAGGCGTCGCTCTGGAGACCGTGAAGCAGATGGAGGCTCAGATGCTCATGCGGCACTACAAGGGCTTCCTGGAGTAAGAGGGAGTGTGTGATATGGGAATGAAGCTGATCCTGCTGGGCGCTCCCGGCGCCGGCAAAGGAACTCAGGCTGAGGTGCTCAGCGCTAAGCTGAACATCCCCACCATATCCACCGGCAACATCCTCCGCGCCGCGATCAAAGACGGTACCCCCACCGGCCTGAAGGCCAAATCCTACATGGACAACGGCCAGCTGGTTCCCGATGAGGTGGTCATCGCCATCGTGGCTGAGCGCCTGGCTCAGGAGGACTGTGCCAACGGCTTTATCCTGGACGGGATGCCCCGCACCCTGCCTCAGGCCGAAGCTCTGGACAAGGCCGGCGTGAAGCTGGACCATGTTCTGTCCATCGAGATCTCCGACGAGGAGATCGAGCAGCGTATGTCGGGCCGGCGGGTGTGCGCCCAGTGCGGCGCCTCCTACCACATTGTGGCTCGGCCCACCAAGGTGGAGGGTGTGTGTGATTCCTGCGGAGGCCCCGTGGTCCTGCGGGATGACGACAAGCCCGAGACCGTGCGTCAGCGTCTGGCGGTCTATCATGAGCAGACCGAGCCCCTGAAGGGCTATTACCAGAGCAAGGGCCTGCTGAGTTCGGTGGATAACCAGCCCACCATTGAAGCCACCACGAAGGTGATTCTGGAGGCGCTGGGGCTTTGAGAAGCATCGAAATGATTTCCATGAAATCTCCCCGTGAGATTGAGGCCATGCGCAAGGCCGGGCGGCTCACCGCCCAGGCCCGGGCGCTGGCCGGCTCCATGGTTCGTCCGGGTGTCACCACCCACGAAATCGATACTGCGGTGCGCCGCTTTATCGAGAGCCATGGCGCCAAGCCTTCCTTCCTTGGTTACGGAGGATTTCCCGGTTCCGCCTGCATTTCGGTCAACGATGTAGTGATCCACGGAATCCCCAGCCCCCTGAAGCTGAAGGAGGGCGACATCGTCAGCGTGGACGTGGGAGCCTATGTAGACGGCTTCCACGGAGACTGCGCCGCCACCTACCCCTGTGGGGAGGTGAGCCCCGAGGCTATGAAGCTCATCCAGGTGACTCAGCAGAGTTTCTGGGAGGGCATCAAGATGGCCCGGAAGGGCATGAGAGTTTCCGATATCGGTCATGCGGTTCAGACCTATGTGGAGAGCTTCGGCTTCTCCGTGGTTCGGGACTTTGTGGGCCACGGTGTGGGCGCCAAGCTCCACGAGGCCCCCGAGGTACGCAACTTCGGGCCTGCCGGCCACGGTCCCCGGTTGCTGCCGGGTATGACTCTGGCGGTGGAACCCATGGTCTGTGCTGGGGATTGGCAGGTAAAGGTGCTGGCCGACAAGTGGACCACCGTCACATTGGACGGCTCCCTGGCTGCGCACTATGAAAATACCATCCTCATTACAGATGGAGAGCCGGAGATCCTTACCGTTACGGAAGATGGGGCCTATGTGTAATAGCAGCGGCCAAATCGTCCGGGCGACGGCCGGACGGGACAAGGGCGAGCTGTTCTTTGTCACCGGACAGGAGGGGGAATTTCTCCTGCTGGCCAACGGGAAGGGCCGTACCATGGCCGCTCCCAAACGGAAAAAGCCCCGCCATGTGGCGTGGCTGGACCAGGGGGACTTCCGTCACCCTGCTGTGGAAAAACTGCAACAAGGACAAACGGTATCCGATCGAGAACTGAGAAGGGCGCTGGCCGCCTTCAAGGAGGGAAACACGCTTGGCGAAAGATGATATGATCGAGCTAGAGGGAGTCGTCACTGAATCCCTGCCCAACACCACGTTCCATGTGGACATCGGCAATGGGCACATCATTCTGGCTCATATTTCCGGCAAGCTGCGCATGAACTTCATCCGCATCCTGCCCGGAGATAAGGTGACCGTACAGATGTCACCCTACGACCTCACCCGAGGCCGTATTACCTGGCGTTCTAAGTAACTATTAACGACCGCGCTGTCACAGGCTGGTTCCTCTGGAGCCTTGCCTCCGGGGAATCCGTTCCCTCAGCGGCCGCAGGCCGCCCCAAAGCGAAGCCCAGCGAAGCGGGTTCGCTTTGGAGAGGAGGAGCAGCGAAGCGAACGAACATTCAGCCCCGGCTGGATGTGAGCGATGCGAAGCTTGTGACGACGACGGGGCCATTCAGGCATTCATCAGGAGGTTTTAACAATGAAAGTCAGACCGTCCGTGAAGCCCATGTGCGAGAAGTGCAAAGTCATTAAGCGCAAGGGCAAAGTCATGGTTATTTGCGAAAACCCCAAGCATAAGCAGAGACAAGGTTAATTGGAGGTGCTGTAATAAATGGCTCGTATTGCCGGCATTGATCTGCCCAGAGAGAAGAGAGTCGAGATCGGCCTCACTTATATCTACGGCATTGGGCGCACCAGCGCCAACAAGATCCTGGCCAAGGCCGGGATTAACCCCGACACCCGCGTGAAGGACCTCACCGAGGACGATGAGGCCAAGCTGCGTGAGATCATCAGCCACGAGTACACCGTGGAGGGTGACCTGCGCCGCAACGTGGCTATGGACATCAAGCGGCTGACCGAGATCGGCTGCTACCGCGGTATCCGTCACCGCAAGGGCCTGCCTGTGCGCGGCCAGCGGTCCAAGACCAACGCCCGTACCCGCAAGGGTCCCAAGCGTACCGTGGCCAACAAGAAGAAGTAAGGAGGGATAACACATGGCTGCAAATACCAAGGGTAAGAAAGTGGTGCGTAAGCGCCGCGAGCGTAAGAACGTGGAGAAGGGCCAGGTGCATATCCGTTCCTCCTTCAACAACACCATGGTGACTGTCACCGACATGCAGGGCAACGCCCTGTCCTGGGCCTCCTCCGGCGGCCTGGGCTTCCGTGGTTCCCGTAAGTCCACCCCCTTTGCCGCTCAGACCGCCGCCGAGACTGCCGCTAAGGCTGCTATGGAGGGCTATGGCCTGAAGATCGTTGAGGTCTACGTAAAGGGTCCCGGCGCCGGCCGTGAGGCCGCCATTCGTGCGCTGCAGGCCGTGGGCCTGGAGGTCACCCTGATCAAGGACGTGACCCCCGTTCCCCACAACGGCTGCCGGCCCCCGAAGCGCCGCCGTGTCTGATCTGGAATAAAGGAGGTTTTTGACAGATGGCTAGAAATATGCAGCCCATCGCCAAGCGGTGCAAGGCTCTGAACCTGTCTCCCGCTGCCATGGGCTATGCCAAGAAGACGACCAACCGCAACCCCAAGGGTCAGATGCGCAGAAAGCAGTCTGAGTACGCCATGCAGCTGACCGAGAAGCAGAAGGTCAAGTTCGTGTACGGCATCATGGAGAAGCAGTTCCACATGTACTACGAGAAGGCCACCCGTATGCCCGGCAAGACCGGTGAGAATCTGCTGACTCTCATCGAGCGCCGCCTGGACAACGTGGTGTATCGCCTGGGCTTCGCCATGACCCGCCGTGAGGCTCGTCAGCTGGTGACCCACGGTCACTTCACCGTCAACGGCCAGCGCGTGGACATCCCCTCCTTCCTGGTGAAGGTGGGCGACGTCATCGAGGTGCGTGAGAAGAGCCGTTCTTCCGTGAAGTTTAAGCGCCTGCTGGGCGAGGACGCCCCCGTGGTGAACGTGCCCAAGTGGCTGGACCACGCCAAGAACACCCTCCAGGGTAAGGTCGTTGCTCTGCCCGTTCGGGACGACATCGACTTCCCCGTGGAAGAGCACCTCATCGTCGAGCTGTACTCTAAGTAATTGTATTGTTCCGTGGGCCTTCGGCTTGGCCGGAGGCCCTACGGAGTTAGACTTAGACAACCCTCAGATATTGGTGAGCTGAATCAGGCGGCGTGAAAGCCGCCCAGAAAAGGAGGGTATCATAGCATATGGTAGAAATCGAGAAGCCCCGCATTGATTGTGTGGAAAATCCCGGTGACGCTTCCTACGGCAAGTATGTGGTGGAGCCCCTGGAGCGCGGTTACGGCACCACCCTGGGCAACTCCCTGCGCCGGATCCTGCTGTCCTCTCTGCCTGGCACCGCGGTGACCTCCATCAAGATCGCCGGCGTCCAGCATGAGTTTTCCACCATCCCCGGCATCAAAGAGGACGTGACCGAGATCGTCCTGAACATCAAGAGCATTATCGCCAAGCTCCACTGCGAGGAGAACAAGACGGTTCACATTGAGGCCAGCGGCGAGTGCGAGGTCACTGCCGGCGACATCAAGTGTGACGCCGATGTGGAGATCCTCAACCCCGAGCTGCACATTGCCACTCTGGGTCCCGACGCCACCCTGAGCATGGAGCTGACTTTGTCCCACGGCCGCGGCTATGTCCCTGCCGACCGGAACAAGCCCGCCCAGACCATCATCGGCCTGATCCCTGTGGACTCCATCTACACCCCGGTGCGCAAGGTGAATTACACCGTTGAGAACACCCGTGTAGGCGACGCCACCGACTACGACAAGCTGACTCTGGAGGTCTGGACCGACGGCACCATCGACGCCCGTGACGCGGTGTCCCTGGGCGCCCGGATCCTGTGCGATCACTTTGCTCTGTTCACCGACCTGTCCGAGACCATGGGCAGCCGTTCCACCGTGGTGGAGAAGGCCGAGACCCAGCGGGACAAGGTGATGGAGATGACCATCGACGACATGGACCTGTCCGTGCGTTCCTATAACTGCCTCAAGCGCGCTAACATCAACACGGTGGAGGATCTGATCTCCAAGACCGAGGAAGAGATGATGAAGGTGCGTAACCTGGGCCGCAAGAGCCTGGAAGAGGTCATCAACAAGCTGGCTATGATGGGTCTGTCCCTGGCCAGCGATGATAATCAGTAAGCAAGAAGCGCGAGGATAGGCGCGCAGGGGAGATAACGACAAAGCGGATGCCGGCAAACCAGGAAGGCGCTTGCGCCTTCTGTTTGGCGGCGCAGTCGTCGGAGTTATCGACCCGGCCGCGCGCCCAATCCGCAGCGTGACAAAAAGAAGCGTGGAAGGCAGGCCCATAGGGGAGCTTGGACCGGAGCGAGGGATACAAACCAAGAGCTGCAAAGCAGCGCTGTTTGTGTCCCGAGGCGAAGGGAAAGCGACCTGGTCATGGGCCCAGCCTGCAACGTGACAAGGAAGCGCGAGGATTTTTCTCCGCTTCCCGGGGCCGCCAGGAAGGTATGTAACGTTCCTCTTCCTGCACGCATTGCGTCCCGCTTTTGCGGGGGCTCCCGATCCCATTTGGGGTCCAATGAACGAATTTTAGATGGATCTCGCCACGCGAGGTCGAAGGAGAGTTTCTTATGTCTCAGAAGAACCGTAAGCTGGGCCGCACCAGCGATCAGCGTAAGGCTATGCTCCGTGCCATGGTGACCTACCTGCTGGAGAACGGCCAGATCAAGACCACCGTCACCCGCGCCAAGGAAGTGGCTCCCGTGGCCGAGAAGATGATCACCCTGGCTAAGAAGAACGACCTGGCTGCTTATCGTCAGGCTCTGGGCTTCATCACCAAGGAGGATGTGGCCAAGAAGCTGTTCCAGGAGCTGGGCCCCAAGTATGCCGAGCGTAACGGCGGCTACACCCGCATTGTCCGCATCGGCGCCCGCCGCGGCGACGCCGCTGAGATGGCTATCATCCAGCTGGTGTAATGTCGGAGATCGTGTGATCATCCCACCTGTTACAGGATAAAAAAATCCCGCCCTTTCGGGCGGGATTTTTTTATGGTAGCATTTTAAAGAAGTGGTATATACCAATAAAAAACTCCCGGTGTGCTGTCACACCGGGAGTTTGGTTTATTTCTCAGATCAGAGACAGAGCCAGGGTGAGAATCACGAAGACGATAGCCACCCACTTGGTCATCTTGGCCAGCTTGGAGTCCCAGGTCTTGGCCTTGTTCTTAGACAGGAAGGTATCCACGCCGCCGGCGATGGCACCAGACAGACCAGCGCTCTTGCCGGACTGAAGCATAACCACCGCAATAAGAACCAGCGCGCACAGCACCTGAATTACAGTAAGAGCGAGCTTCAAAGTCATAGTAATCGTTCCTTTCAAGCCCCGGGGGGCGAAAAATCAAACTTGCGGCGGCCGCTGCCGGACGCAGAGTTTATAATAGCACATTGTGGGAGAAATTGCAAGCGTTTTATCGAAAATCCTTCGGATTTCTCCCATTTCCCGGGAAACACAGCCCCTTGGGCGGGAACGAAACCAGATGCACAAAATGGGCCTTACAGCTGAGCGATGGCCTCGATCTCCACTAGGACGTCCTTGGGCAGACGAGCTACCTGAACGGCGGAACGGGCGGGGTAGGGTTCCTGGAAGAACTGAGCGTAGACCTCGTTCATGGCAGCAAAGTCATTCATATCCTGGAGGAAGACCGTGGTCTTAACCACCGCGCCCATGTTGGTGCCGGCAGCGTTGAGAATGGCCTTGATGTTGTTCAGAGACTGACGGGCCTGCTCCTGGATGCCGCCCTCCACAATCGCGCCGGTCTCGGGATCAATGGGGACCTGGCCGGAGGTGAACAGCAGCTGGCCGATCTGGATGGCCTGGGAGTAGGGGCCGATGGCGGCGGGGGCCTTATCAGTATGAATGACCTGCTTCATAGCGGAAAACTCCTTTTCTCACATAAAATAGTGGGCTCAATGGCCTAGAGAAATTGTATCACGGAGGCGTGTCCGCCGTCAACGCGGAAAAAAGGCTGCCCTGACGGGCAGCCGAATGGGTTAGAGGGAACCAAATTTAGAGAAGGGGAAGATGGAAAAGAAAGCCTTACCAAGGACATAGTCCTCATCAATGGGCCCAATGAGGTTGTCACGGCTGTCATCGGAGTCGTTGCGGTTGTCGCCCATCACAAAAATAGAGCCCTCAGGTACCTCAATATGGGTGCTGCCCTGGGCACCCAGACGGTCAAACATGGGTTCTTTGATATAGGGCTCATCCAGCAGTTCCCCATCCACATAGACAGAGCTGGTAGCGTAGTCAATGTCTACAGTTTGCCCACCCACGGCAATAACCCGCTTGACAATAGCGCTTCCGCCCAGATGCTGCACGGTGGTTTTGTTGACGACCACAATATCGCCCTGCTGGGGGGTGTAGCCCAGAGACCAGACCAAAAGCAACTGGTTGTGTTGTAAGGTGTTATCCATGGAATGGCCGTCCACCCGAGTGAGGCGGCCGAAGAAGGTAAAGACAAGCACCAGGACCACCAGGGCGGTGGTCAGCGCGTTGAGCCAATAAAACAGGTCGTCGGAGGATTTTTCGACGGTTTTTTCCTCCTGAGGCTCCTGCTGGGAGTCCAGGGGCTGCTGATCGTATTTTGGATCCATAGGGGATGCCTCCTTGTGTTGCAGTGGTAGATCGTTACATTATACCCGGTTTGCAGAAAAAATTCAACCAGGGGCATTATTTTTGCGCAGAGGGAACGTTACTTTCTGCTCGCACAGAAAGTAACCAAAGATGCGCCAGGGGTGTGGCTCCGACGAACACCTCGCCGCAGGCGGGTGTTCATAGTCACCACACTCCCTGGACCCCCGTTCACGTGGGACGCCCTCCTGGAGGATGGGCACGTGCATTCGGCGGCTCCAAACACAAGACCTTGCTTCCTTCTTGCCTCGGGGGCACTGGCCCCTTCCGGGGCTGAAATCGGAAAGCACCTGCGTTGTACGGACACCGCCTACTCTGGTATAACCGTGGCAGTTGGGCAGCTGTCCGGGGCGACCACCGCCGCACCCAACAGGTTGGCAGGCACCAGGCGGTGTACGTTAGAAGAGGAATAATTAAATTTTGATGGAAGTAGGCCCCAGTGGGCCGGGAATAGAAGGGAAACAGATCTTGATTTTGCCCGCCGGAAAACACTTAAAATCCAAAGGGACCTGTTCCCGTCACCGGGGGGCTGGGGGCAATGACTGTGAGCACCGCCGCAGGCAAGGTGCTCACCGGAAGCGGCCCCCAGGGCATTTTTGGTTCCTTTTTGGGCAAGCAAAAAGGAACTCGCCCCGCAGGGCGGAACCGTACTAAAAAGTGGGAGCGACGCAGAGCGTCACTCCCACACAGTGCACTACGATTGAAACAGTTTTTCTCGATGATGACAGGAGAAAAGCAAAATCTGCCGCTGCGCAGACAATTCCTGAAGAAGCTCGAGGGCCCGCTTGGCCCGCACGTCGTCAAAGGCGGCCAGGGCCTCGTCCAGCACCAACGGTGCATCCGGCAGGCAAAGGTCACACACCGCTAGGCGTACCGCCAGATAGATCTGATCTACCGTTCCCTTGGACAGGTACAGCGCGCTGTGAGGCAGCACGTCCCGTTCTCCAGAGGCGCTGGCTTCCAGCTCCTTGTCCAGGGACAGGGCATGATATTTTCCCCCGGTGAGCCGGCTGAGGAGGGCACCCGCCGCGCGGTTGAGCTGGGGCGAGAACCGCTGCTGAAGCTGCGCATTGGCCTGCTGTAGGGTCTCCATGGCAATGGAGATGGCCTGGTATTCCCGGCGACGGCGTTCCAGCTCCTCCTCCACCTGCTCCAGCCGGGCAGAGAGAATGGCCGGGTCACCCAGGGCCTGCTGCTTGCCCCGGGCCTGGTTCAGTGCCCGATCCAGCCGTTCCAGCTCCACCTGGAGCCGCCCCGTCTCCTGAGCGGCCTGTTCCAGGGAGAGGGTAGGCTGGGAGAGCGGGGGCTCTTCCGTCAGCTCTTTGCCGCCCTGGGCCTGGAGAGCCTGGGTAAGGCGCTGGGCGCCCTCCAGCTTGGAACGGGCCAGGGTCTCCCGCTCGCCCAGGTTCAGCGCCCGGGAGAGGGCGGCGGAGACACCGAAGAGCTCCTTTACCTCAGGGGCAAAGGTGTGGACAAACCGGAACAGCTCCTGGCGGCTATTTTCCAGCCGGGCCTGGCGGTCCTTCAGACCGCCCTGGATCATCCGCACCTGCTGGGCAGCTTGATCGGCGGCGGCCATCCGCTGCTGATAGTTTCCCGCCAGGGCGGCGATCTCCTCCACATCGTCTACTCCGTAGCGCTCCAAAATCTTAGCAGCCTGCCGGGCGGATTTCGTTCCGTTTGCAAAAACCAGGGCAGAGGCAGCGGCGCACAGCACATAGGCAATGGGACCCAGCCACCAGAAGGGACCAAAGATAGCCAGTGCCGCGCCGGCCAGTAAGCCGGCAGCCTGGAGCAGGATGAAATTACGTTTGCCGGCGGCCTTCTTGGCCATACCGGAGCGGTAGCTCTCGCTATCCCGTTCCCCTTTGCGCACCGCTTCTTCTCCAGTCATGCCCGGGAAGTGGTCGTCCTGGGCCGCCTGGCGGGCGCGCTCCAGGGCTTGCTGGGCCAGGGCCAGTTCCTCCTGGCCTTGCCGGATCTCCGGCTCCAGAGCCTTGAGGAAGGCCAGCTCCCCCTGTGCCCGCTTCAGGGCATCACAGGAGGGAATGGGGCCAAACCGGGCCTGCTCAGAGAGCAGCGCGTCCAGCTGAGCCTGTGCCTGAGCCTCGTCGGTGCGGGCCTGGGTATATTGAAGATCCAGTTTCCGCTGGGCAATGGCCTTATGAAGGGCCAGCTGCCGGGTGCAGAAGGCATGCTTCCGGGAGGCCTGGGCCCGCTCTCCCTCCAGCTGGTTGAGTTGGTCGTTGAGCTGGGAGAGCTCGCCTGTACTGCGGGCCAGTTCCGCCTGCTCCTCCTCCAGCTGAGGGATGAGGCCCACGCTCTTGTTGACCTTGCGGCGGTTGAGCCACTCCTTGAGCTGCCGCTCCACCTGGGAGTAGGACACATCCTCCTCGCCGGAGGATACCAGGGCGGCGATGCGGGCCTCCAGCTCCGGAGCGGAGCGGATGGCCAGGGTGCCGCTTTGACCGATGAAGGCGGAGCGCTCATAGACCTCCCGGCCCACGCCCAGCAGCATCTGCCCGCAGGTGTCGGCGGTCAGGCCGGGGACGGGCTCCTCGGTGCCGGTGTACACGGCGGAGAAGCTGCCAAAGGGCACATTGCCACGAGGTCCCCTCCGAATGGTAATGTCCCGGCCCTGCCACTCCAGGGTGATCTCCCCCTCCATGGGGGCGCCGGACCAGGGCTGGTAGCGGTTCTTGTCGGCCAGGTGGCCCTTTCGGTCCCGGTCCCGGGTGTCGATGCCGTAGAACATGGCCTTTAAAAAGGCGCACCAGGTGGACTTTCCTCCTTCGTTGGGGGCAGTGATGACGTTAAGTCCCGGCTCCAGAGTGAGGCGCTCTCCCTGGAGCTTGCCGAAGGTAGCGGTCATGGTTTTGATCTTCATGGAGCCACATCCTCCCCTCGTTCCAGGGCGGCCAGGCCAAAGCGCACGGCCAGCTGTAAGGTCTCATCCTCCAGGTCCGCCTGACAGCGGGCGGCCATGGAGCGGAGAAACAGTCCGGTAAGGGAGTCCTCCTCCCGCCGCGCCCACACCTCCCGGCGCACCCGGGTGCGGTCCCGGAGAGTCAGACCGTAAAACCGGGGAGCCAGAACCGTCTCCAGGGTGGTAAGGTCCAGGGGGGATTCCCCGCGTTCCCCGGTAAAGGTGATGCGGTAGACGTCATTGTCTGTGTCTGGAGGCAGAACGGCCCGCAACGCCTCCAGAGGGCTCTCCCAGTCGGTGAGGTCCACGGTCAGCTTCTCGTACCGCCGACGGCTCAGTGGCACCAGCTCCTCCTGGCAGCTGTTCTCGTCCAAGGTGAGGCAGAGCACGCCCTTCTCTCCCGTCTCGTCAAAGCCGCTGCCCTCGGGGCAGCCGGGATAGGCCCAGAAGGTATTTCCCTCTCTCTGCACGCCGCTGCACTGGTGGACGTGGCCCAGGGCCAGATAGGTAAGGCCGCTGGCGGCAATATCCTCCCGGGAAATAGGGGCGTAGTCTCCCGCCCCATCCACCTGGCCGTGGAGCACCATAAGGTGTATCGTTCCGTCCTGAGGGGCAGAGAAGCCTGCCAGAGGGGAGGCGTCTTCACGGGAAGCCTGAAAGGCCCGGCCGTGGACCACGCAGCCCAGCTGGGGCAGCTCCACCGCCTCCAGGTCGCCGGAGGTGAAAATATGTACGTTTTCCGGCCAGTCCAGGGCGGCGTAGAGGGAGTTTATATGGTAGTAGTCGTGGTTGCCCGGGGCCAGGAACACCGGGCAGGGGATCTGCCCCAGGGCCTGAGAGAGGGCCTGGGCGGTCTCCCGGTAGGTCTGGTGGCTGTCCAGCAGGTCGCCAGAGAGAAGCACCAGGTCGGCCCGCCGCTGCCGGGAGAGCTCCGCCAGGGCGGAGAGCAGCTCCCGCTGCTCTCCCCGGCGCTGGGCAGCGCGCTGGGGGGTGAGGCAGGCAAAGGGGCTGTCCAGGTGGAAGTCAGCCCCGTGGATGATGGTCAGCAAGGTTTGTTCCAGTCCTTTCTATGGATAAGGGGGGGACGCACGCAGTGCGTCCGGAAAAATACGGGCGTTCTTTCCAGCGATGGAAAGAACCAAAGATCGCCGGGGGACGGCTCCGATGAGCGCCTACGCGGAGCGGGCGCTCATAGTCACCTTTCCCCCGGTCCCCCTTTACGGGGGACGCCCTCCTGCGTTCTTGGGCAATTTCAGCCGGCGGGCAAAACCAAGTCGGACTTTCCTTCTTGCCCCGGGGGCACAGGCCCCTACAACGTGGCAGGGGGCTATTCCATACAGAAGGGAAACGAAGTTTCCCACAAAGCTTTTTTGCCTACTTTTTTCTCGAAAAAAGTAGGTTACTCCAGGAGGTCCACGCGCTGGACCTGGACGCAGCGATTCTTATCCGTGTCAATGGTAAAGCGGCAGGCGTTGATCTTGCAGGGCCCCTCCGCCTCCTCGTAGCGCCGGGGCAGACCGCCCAAAAACAGGTTGATGGAGTGCTCGGGGCGGATGCCCAGCACGGAGTGTCTCGGTCCCGTCATACCCAGGTCGGTGACAAAGCCGGTGCCCTTGGGCAAAATCTGGGTGTCGGCGGTGGGCACGTGGGTGTGGGTGCCCCACAGGGCGTGGATGCGTCCGTCCAGATACCAGGCCATGGCGCCCTTCTCGCTGGTGGCCTCGGCGTGAAAGTCCAGCAGCAGCACCTGGCACTGCTGGGCCTCATGGGAGCGCAGGATCTGATTGGCCGCCTTGAAGGGGCTGTCCAGATTGGAGTTGAGCTCCAGGCGTCCCATCAGGTTCATGACGCCGATCTTCAGCCCCTTAGGTCCGTCGTACACCCCAAAGCCACGGCCGGGTACTCGACCGGCGTAGTTGGCCGGACGGAGAATGTAGGGGTCCTTGTCCAGAA
This sequence comes from Flintibacter sp., assembly GCF_046973065.1. Classification (NCBI taxonomy): domain Bacteria; kingdom Bacillati; phylum Bacillota; class Clostridia; order Eubacteriales; genus Flintibacter; species Flintibacter sp. Next base: position 16,680 of record NZ_JBKVXZ010000013.1, read on the forward strand.
AATCCGCGATTTGGATGCGGTTCCAGGTATGGTTGCCCAGGGTGATCACATCGGCCCCGGCGTCGTACAGACCACGGGCCTGCCGGGGAGTGAGCCCCACGCCGGAGGCGTTCTCTCCGTTGACCACGGTGAAGTGGATGTCATGCTCCCGCTGGAGCTCCCGCAGGCGGCGGGCCAGGATATCCTGACCGCCCTCGCCCACAATATCGCCAACCGCCAAAATGTTCAGCAGCATTGTGTCTCCTCCTTGGATGGAAAAAAGTGTCCTGCTCCATATTATAGTAGATGGAGCGGGAAAGGGCAAAGCCTTTTTCCACGAAGAAGGGCGGACATATTTTTGCCCTGCCGGACATAGGCTGTTTTACACGCAGCAGTGAGGAGGGGATGGAATGGACTACCGGCAGCGGCGGGAGACAGGGACAGGCTGGAACGCCCGACGGACCGCGGGGCTGGGCCTCATTCTGGCAGTGGTGGTGTTTTTTCTCCCCCTGCTCACGGTAGGGGGCGAGCCGGTGCTGGGACTGGCTCAGCAGGGTGAGGGCGGCGGCGCGGCCCAGGGGGAGAGCGTTGAGACCCAGGCGGCCAAGGACCGGGGAAAGGTGGTAAAGCTCCTTCAGGAGGACGGGACGGTGACCGAGCTGACCATGGAGGACTACCTGTTTGGGGTGGTGGCTGCGGAGATGCCCGCCTCCTTCGAGCTGGAGGCTCTGAAGGCGCAGACCTGTGCCGCCCGGACCTACACCGTGCGCAAGCAGAACAATCCTACCCAGGCCCATCCAGATGCCGACGTGTGCACGGACACAGGCTGCTGTCAGGCCTATGTCACCCGGGAGGCGGCCGAGACCCGGTGGGGATTGAGCGCCGGGGAGTATAGCCAAAAGATCGCCCAGGCCATTGCGGAGACCGACGGCATGGGGATTCTCTACCAGGGGCAGCCCATCCAGGCGGTGTTCTTCTCCTCTGCGCCGGGGTACACGGTGGACGCGGTGGAGGTCTGGGGCAACAGTGTGGATTACTTAAAGAGCGTGGAGAGCCCGGAGGGGGAGGAAGTGCCCAATTACCACAGCCAGGTGGTGAAAAGTGGAGAGGAAGTAAAAAATGCGGTGCTCTCCGCCTATCCCGACGCCGACCTGTCCGGCGATCCGTCGGGCTGGTTTGGGACTCCGGCAGTCAATGAGGGGGGAACCGTGTCCAGCATCCTGGTGGGCGGCGTTACCCTGACGGGGAGCCAGGTGCGCACCCTGTTTGACCTGCGCTCGGCCTGCTTTACCGTGGCCTGGGATGGGACCAACTTTACCTTTTCCGTCACCGGTTACGGCCACGGGGTGGGCATGAGCCAGTACGGGGCCAACGCCATGGCCAAGGCGGGGAGCACCTACGACGAGATTTTGTCCTGGTACTACACCGGCGCGGAAGTCTCCCCGCTTTCTTAGAAAGAAAGCTTGGCAAAGAACTTTCTGCGAAGCTTCGCTTCGCCTCTGCGCCCGTAAGGGAGGTTTTTGGTAGGAGTGACGTGCTGCGTCGCTCCTACTCTTTTACTTGGAGAGTTCCGCCCTGCGGGCGGGTTCCTTTTTGTTTGCCCAAAAAGGAACCAAAAATGCCCTGGGGTATGTCTCCGGTGAACGCCTCGCGGAACGCGGGCGTTCACAGTCGCCCCACCCCCAGACCCCCATTACGGGAGCGGGCCACTTCGAATTTGCCATATATTTCGGCGGGCAAAATCAAGATCTGTTCCCGTTCTACTCTCGGCCCACAGGGGCCTTTTCCGTCAAGATTTGGTTGTTTATACATCCTAACACACACCGCCTAGTGCCTGCCTTCCGTTTGGGTGCGGCTGTTATCGTATAAGTCCCAATGACTGCTCAACTGCCACGGCTATGCAAGGGTAGGCGGTGTTCGTACAGCGCGGGATTTTCCAAATTTAGACCTAGTAGGGGCCTGTGTCCCCGAGGCAAGAAGAAGCAAGCGGTCTTGTCTTGAGCCGCCGGGAGGTTATAACCCATGCTTCAGGAGGGCGTCCCCCGTAATTGGGGGTCCAGGGGGCAATGACTGTGAGCACCGCCGCAGGCAAGGTGCTCACCGGAAGCAGCCCCCGGCGATTCTTTGGTGCCTTTCTGATCGTTCAGAAAGGCACACCCGTTCCCAAAATAAAAAGGGATGGCCACAGGGCCATCCCAAAGAAAAGATAAAAAAGTTTATTTCCCCACGCAAAACCGCTGAAAAATCCGCGCGGTTACGTCCTCTCCCACACTTTGTCCGGTAAGCTCACCCAAAGCCTGGAGGGCCTCCTCCACATCGGTGAGCAGGGCGTCGGGGGTCATCCCGGCCTCCAGGGCCTGCAGGGCCCGTTCCACGCCCTCCAAAGCCCGCTGGGCCGCCTGGGCCTGCCGGGCGTTGGACAGGAGTTCTCCATAAGCGGAGTCGCTTCCCTTGGGGAACAGCTGGGCCACGGCGGCCTCCAGGTCGGCCAGACCCTCCCCGGTCTTGGTGCTCAGCTCTACCACCGGGGGCAGAGAGTCCAGGTTGAGGAAAGGTATTGGGGCGGAGGGCAGATCCTTTTTGGTGGAGATTAGAATAGTGGGGGCCAGACTCAGGGCGGTTTCCAGCAGCTCTCCATCCTCCTGGGTGGCGGTCACGGAGCTGTCCCACAGCACCAGGATAAGCTCCGCATCCTCCATGGCCTGACGGCTGCGCTCCACGCCCAAGCGCTCAATGGGGTCGCTGCTGTCCCGCAGACCGGCGGTGTCGATGAGCCGCAAAGGCACGCCGCCCAGCTCCACCTCCGCCTCCAGAGTGTCCCGGGTGGTGCCGGGGATGTCGGTGACGATGGCCCGGTCATAGCCAACCAGGGCATTGAGGAGGGAGGATTTTCCTGCGTTGGGCCGCCCTACCAAGACGCAGCGGACGCCTTGATTGAGCCGGCGTCCCCGCTGGTAGGTGGCCAGCAGGTCATGGAGAGCCCGGCTCTGGGCGGACAGGTCGTCCTCCAGCTTGGTGAGGGTGAAGGGGTCGATGTCCTCATCGGGGTAGTCCAGCACAGCGTGGAAGTGGGCCATAACGTCCACCAGAGCGGAGTAGATCTGACCTACCCGGCGGCTTAATGCGCCGGACAGCCGCCCGGCGGCGTGGCGGGCGCCCTCCCGGCTCCGGGCGTCCAGCAGATCGGCCACGGCCTCCGCCTGAGCCAGGTCCAGCCGCCCGTTGAGAAAGGCCCGCTGGGTAAACTCGCCGGGCCCTGCCTGACGGGCTCCCTGGGCAAACAGGGCCTCCAGAGCCAGGGTGAGCACCATGGGGGAGCCGTGGCACTGCAGCTCCGCCGTGTCTTCCCCGGTGTAGCTGCCCGGTCCCCGGCTGTAAGTGCACAGTACCTGGTCGATGACCTCCCCCTGGGCGTCCAGCAGGCTGCCGTAAACCAGCTTGTGGGCCGGGTGGTCCTCCAAACGGTTGCCCGCGGCGGGCCGGAAGCAGGCCGAGGCCGTCTCCACCGCCCGGGGACCGGACAGGCGCAGAATACCGATGGCCGATGAGACGGCGGGGGTAGCCATAGCGGCAATGGTGTCTTGTTTCATGGGGAAGGCTCCCTTCTCAAAGAATGGTGGAAAACCGCCGGGATGGCGGGCAGTTCCTGCAAAAATCGGATTTGTGGATTTTTCCGCGAAAAAAAGACTTGACACGGATTTTACCTGGATTTTCGGTAAAAATCCAATGTTTCTGTTCACATAACAACCTGTGGAAAACTTTGTGGATTGTGTGGAAAACCCTTGCCCCGCAAGGAAATGGGGGAGATAAAACCGGCGGTCGAAAAAATTTGTGGATTTGGATAGAGGATTTGGCGGTGCAGGGGAAGGGGTAAGAAAACTCCGCCGGAGCGTCTGCCCAAAATGCAGGAATGCCGCCGCGGGATGACCCGCGGCGGCAGGTGAGTGTTTAAACTTCCTCCTGGATGCGGCGCAGCACCGCCCGGGCGGCCTGCACGCCGGAGGCTCCGGCCTGGGCCAGACCGCGGGTGACGCCCGCGCCGTCGCCGGCGGCGAAGAAGCCGGGCAGGGCGGTCTCCAGCTCGGGGGAGAGAGCCAGACGGGCGGAGTAGAACTTGACCTCGGCACCGTAGAGCAGGGTGTCGTGGTTGGCGGTACCCGGAGCGATCTTGTCCAGCACGTAGATCATCTCGATGATGTCGTCCAGCTGCCGCTTGGGCAGGGCCAGGGACAGGTCGCCGGGCACGGCGGCGGTGAGGGTGGGGTGGACGAAGGACTTGCTCATGCGGTGCTCGTTGGTGCGGATGCCGCTGACCAGATCGCCGAAGCGCTGCACCAGCACGCCGCCGGCCAGCATGTTGCTGAGGGAGGCGATGTGCTTGCCGTAGCGGTAGGGCTCGTTGAAGGGGGAGGTGAAGCGGTTGGACACCAGCAGGGCGAAGTTGGTGTTCTCGCTGCGCAGCTTGGGATCGGAGTAGGAGTGGCCGTTGACGGTGTTGATGCCCTCCACGTTCTCAGCCACCACGTGGCCGTAGGGGTTCATGCAGAAGGTGCGCACCTGGTCGCCGTACTGCTTGGTGCGGTAGACCAGCTTGGACTCGTAGACCACGTCGGTGATGTGCTCAAAGACGGTGGCGGGCAGCTCCACCCGCACGCCGATGTCCACCTGGTTGTTGAGCAGCTCCAGCCCCAGCTGCTTGCACTGGTTGGAGAACCACTCGGCGCCCGAGCGGCCGGGGGCGGCGATAAGCCGCTTGCAGGTGACTTCCTCCCCACCGGCCAGAGTCAGGCAGAAGCCGCCGTCGGCCTGGGAGATGTGCTCCACCGCGGTGTTGAAGCGGAACTCCAGCATGTCCTTGAGTCCCTCATAGATATTCTGGAGGATGCGCAGGTTGTTCTCGGTGCCCAGGTGCTTGCACCGGGCCTGAAGCAGGTGCAGGTCATAGCCCAGGGCCTTTCGGGCCAGAGCCTTGGCCTCGTCGCTCTGGGTGGAGAAAACCTGGGTGGTGGCCCCGTGGGCGACGTTGATGGAGTCCACGTAGTCGATGAGGTCCATGACCACCTTGGGGTCCATAAAGTCGGTGAGCCAGCCGCCGAACTGGGTGGTAAAGTTGAACTTTCCGTCGGAGAAAGCGCCTGCGCCGCCAAAGCCGCACATGGTGTCGCATACGGCACAGTGGATGCATTCGCGGACCTTGCCCGCCACAATGGGGCAGCTGCGGTGGTAGATATCCCGGCCCTGGTCCAGGGCCAGCACCTTCAGGTCGGGACGGCTGTGGGCCAGCTCGTAGGCGGCAAAGATGCCCGCCTCGCCGCAGCCCAGGATCACTACGTCATACATGGCATTCATGGAAGTTCTCCTTACATTTTCTTCTGTTTCGGCGGCAAAAAGCCCCGTTCATACAGAATACAGTATAACATACTTTTCAAAAAAACAAAATGGGAAATCCGGTGAAAAGGCACGAAAAAGGCCGCCCAAAGGCGGCCTGACGGGGGAGAATTCAGCTTCGCTCCTCAAAGCTGGCGCCGCAGCTGCGGCAGGTGACGGTGATTTTTCCCTTGCCCCGGGGGACCCGCAGCTGTTGGCCGCAGTTGGGGCATTTGAAGTAGCGGTGTTCCTTGTCTCTGTGTGCCGTGCGCTGAAAGCGCAGCCAGCGGATCACGGGGCCGGCCACCTGGAGAAACTTTGCGTTTTCAGCCCGGCGGCGGGCGGCGTTGCGGGAGAGGGTACGAAACAGGAGAAGGAAAAGCACCGCCAGGGACAGCCAGTACAGCACCCCCCACCGGGTGAGGGCGGAAACCAGATACAGGACCAGGTATAAGCCCAGCAGAGCCAGATTGAGCTGGTCGGTCCCGTAGCGGCCGTACATAAAACGCTGGATGGCGTTGCGGATCATAGGCAGCCTCCTAAGTAGAGAAAACAGGCGCGAGGGCGGTTTTTTCTCTTGAAATATCTTGAAAATATGATAGCGCGAGAGTATGAACTCGTCAAGGAAGCAATCGTAAACAAAGTGTGAATTGTTCCTGGCAGAACAACAGAAACCGGGGCATTTGTCTTGCGCCAGGGGACAAAATAGGGTATACTTTTCCCAAATGAACTGGGAGGACCGCTGTATGAAGCGCATCGACAAAGAGAACTATTACCTGGATATCGCCGAGACCGTGTTGGAGCGGTCCACCTGTATGCGGCGGTGCTATGGAGCCATCATCGTCAAAAACGACGAGATCGTCTCCACCGGCTATAACGGCGCGCCCCGTGGCCGGAAGAACTGCATGGACCTGGGCTACTGCACCCGGGAGGCCATGAACGTGCCCAGCGGCGAGCGCTATGAGCTGTGCCGCTCGGTCCACGCGGAGATGAACGCCATCATCTCGGCCGCCCGGCGGGACACCCTGGGCGCCACCCTGTACCTGGCGGGCCGGGAGGCCAAGACCGGGGAGCTCCTCCACGACGCCACCTCCTGCTCCATGTGCCGCCGACTCATCATCAACGCGGGCATCCAGCGGGTGGTCATCCGCAACACCGACCGGGATTACAGCGTGGTCCATGTGGAGGACTGGGTGCGGGAGGACGACTCCCTGCCGGAGCAGCATAAGTAAGGCTCCACCTTGACAGCCCCTGCCGGGGCGGGTACAATAAAGATGACCGCATAACAATCGAGCACAGGGGCGCTGGAAGCTTTTCCGGCTGAGATGCAAAGGCGAATAGGCCGCCTTCGGTCCCTTAAACCTGATCCGGGTAATGCCGGCGTAGGAAGTGAACGGAATGTGGACTCATGTCGTTTCTTTCGTACCGCACTGCACCCGCTTGGATGTGTTGCGGTACAACATTTTTTAGGAGGAAACGAGTATGAATTCCACTGCTGTGACCCGGCGCGCCCAGTCCATCCGGCTGCGCCGCCTGGTAGAGAGCGCCATGATGCTGGCCATCGCCACGGTGCTGAGTATGTTCCCCTTCCAGGGACCCTGGGCGCTGGGGGGCGGTATCACTGTGTGCTCCATGCTGCCCTTGGTGGTGCTGTCCTGGCGGTACGGCTGCAAGTGGGGCGTGTTTGCCGCCTTTGTGTACAGCCTTCTGCAGATGGTGCTGGGCATCCAGAACGTGCAGTACGCCGACAGTGTGCCCACCGCGATTCTGATCATTTTGTTTGACTACGTGCTGGCATTCTCGGTCATCGGACTGGCCGGAATGTTCAAGGGCCGGCTGGGCAATCCCCGTCTGGAGCTGGTGCTGGGCATCGTGCTCACCTTTTTGGTGCGCCTTGGCTGCCACTATGTCTCCGGCGTGGTGGTTTGGGAGGTGCTGTGGCCCAATGAGCTGGGCTGGGCCGCGCCCATCTGGTCCATTGCCTACAACGCCAGCTATATGATCCCGGAAATTATCATTACCTCCCTGGTGGCGGCGCTGTCCTACGGCCCGCTGAAGAAGTATTACCAGGGCCAGGACCTGAACTGACCCCTTCGGGGGCGAAGAAAGAGAGGCCCCCATGGGTAAATTTGACGGCCTGCTGCTGGTCAGCGACTTTGATGATACCTTATATGATTCCCATCACCGGGTGCCGCCCCGCAATCTGGCAGCCATCAACTACTGGCTGCGGGAGGGGGGACGGTTTACCGTGGCCACCGGGCGAGCCTACACCACCTTTGCCCCCTACGTCCACTTAGCGCCCATCAACGCCCCGGTGGTGCTGTCCAACGGCTCGGCCATCTACGATTTCCACACCGATACCATGCTGGTGGAGACCCAGCTGGACCCCCGGGCGCCCCAGGACTTCCAGGCCCTGATGGACGCCATCCCCTCTCTGGGAATGGAGGCCTACCACGGGGAGGACATCTATGTCTACCGCCCCAACTACGTCACCTACGGCCACATGCGCAAGGTGGGCACCGACTACACGGTGGCGCCCATTGCCGATATGCCCACCCCCTGGAACAAGGTTATTGTCCAGCAGGAGTACGACCAGCTGCTGCGCGCCCGCGCCTGGCTGGAGGAGCACTGTCCGGAGCGGTACGAGGCCATTTTCTCTAACCGCTACTACCTGGAGGTCACCCGCCGGGGATGCAATAAAGGCGGCATGGTGCAGCGGCTCATCGATATGCTGGGGGTGGAGCGGGACAACCTCTACTGCGTGGGGGACAACCAGAACGATATCCCCATGATGGCCCTGTCCGCCATCCCCTTCGCGCCGGCCAACTGCGCTCAGGAGGTCAAGGACTGGGGCGCCAAGCTGCTGTGCCACTGCGACGAGGGCGTTATCGGCGACATCGTGGAGATCCTGGACCGGAAATATTGAGCATCACCTCCCCGACCTTCAAATGGGGATTGACAAAGAGGGGCGGGGGGTGGATAATAAACCCGTCCCAGCTAAGGCCGGGACATTCTTCGGACGGAAAATACAATGGGGAGCGCGTGAGCGCTGAGAGGAAGTTCGGCTTCGACCCAGAAACCTGATGCGGATCATGCCGCCGTAGGGATGTGGACGTGCTGTTGTGCGTCCGGGCGTGCCTGCGGCACGCCTCTTTTGTTTTTTTCGGCCGGAGTGCGAGGAAGGACTGCCAAAGGCGGCAGGCCGAGGGGGAGCGCCCTGGGCCTGTGTCCTGCTTTCGTATACAACTGGACAGCGATGGGAGGCCGTGTTCCGGCATGAGAGGAAGCCAGTAAGCTTCGACCGACCCGACCCGGTAGTTTGCCCGGGCGGGGGCTCCGCGGCGCTGGGAGACCGGCGTGGGGGAGGGCTGTCCATGTGGGATCCCACTCCTTTTCCGCGGAAGCTTTTGGGAAAAGGAGTCTTTTTTATGAAACGCAACCCCTCTCTTCTGCGCCTGGTGGTGCTGGCCATGCTGGTGGCCGTGGGCGTGGTCATCTCGCCCATCCTCCGTGTGGAGGGCATGTGCCCCACCGCCCACCTTATCAACATCGTGTGTGCGGTGCTGCTGGGTCCGGTGTACTCCTTCGTGTGCGCCTGCACCATCGGCGTCATCCGCATGAGCCTGATGGGCATTCCCCCTCTGGCCCTCACCGGAGCGGTGTTTGGCGCGGCCCTGTCGGGCATTTTGTACCGCCTCAGCGGCGGACGGCTCATCTTCGCCGTCATCGGTGAGGTGGTGGGCACCGGCATCATCGGCGCGGTGGCCTCCTACCCGGTGATGACCCTGTGGTGGGGCTACACCGGCCTCACTTGGGTGTACTATGTGCCCTCCTTCATTGCCGGTACCCTCATCGGCGGCAGCGTGGCCTTCCTGCTGCTCAAGAAGCTGGCCAAAAACGGCATGCTGCTGAAAATGCAGCAGGAGCTGGGGGCCAAGGTGTTTGACCGCCCGGTCACCGTGGCCGGGGACAGCATGGGCATCGTCTTCCTGGGCATCATTGCCTACCTGGCGGTGCTGGTGCTGGTAAAGAACGTGCTGAAGGCCACCGGCGCTGCCATGGCCATGCCCTGGGTGGTGCTGGCTCTGTTCGTGGCCGTGGCCGCCTACTACTATTTCTCCCACCGAAAGGAGAGCGTCAACGCATGAGTCAGTCCCTGGGAGCGCTGCTGGAGGCCCTGCGCAGCCGCCGGCCCCTCATCCACTGCATCACAAACCCCATCTCCATCAACGACTGCGCCAACCTGATCCTGGCGGCAGGGGGACGGCCCATCATGGCCGAGCACCCCGGGGAGGTGGCTGAGATCACCGCCACCGCCGCCGCTCTGGCGGTGAACCTGGGTAACATCACCGACGTGCGCATGGAGTCCATGGTGCTGGCCGGGCAGGCAGCCCGGGAGGCGGGGGTGCCTATGGTGCTGGACTGTGTGGGCGTGGGGTGCAGTAGCCTGCGCCGGCGTTATGCCCAGGACTACCTTGCCAAGATTCAGCCTCAGGTGGCCAAGGGGAACCTGTCGGAGCTGTTGTGCCTCTCCGGCGCCCGCCAGGGCATGTCTGGGGTGGACGCGGACGGCAGCGACCGGCTGGAGGGGCAGACCCTTTCCGCCCTGCGGGAGTTCAGCCGCCGCCAGGGAGCGGTGCTGCTGGCCTCGGGGCCGGTAGACGGGGTGTTTGCTCCCGACGGGCGGCGCTGGGAGATCCGCAACGGCCACAGCATAATGAGCCGCCTTACCGGGACGGGGTGCATGCTCAACGTGCTCACCGCCGCCTTTTTGGCAGTAGGGGAGCCGGAGGAAGCGGCGGTGGCCGCCGCCGCCATGCTGGGCATCTGCGGAGAGCGGGCAGCCCGAGAGGCCCGTGGGCCGGGAAGTCTGCGCGCCGCTCTGTTGGACGCGGCCTATACCCTCATCCCGGAAGAATTGGACCATGAGGCGGCGGTACGCCCCTTTGAGAAAGGATGAAACATATGAACCCTGTGGATTTGAAGCTGTACTTGGTGACGGACAGCGGCTACTACGATGAGAAGCGGTTTTTGGACATGGTGGAGAAGGCCTGCCGGGGCGGCGTGACCCTCCTGCAGCTGCGGGAGAAGAACCGGGGCGGCCGGGAGTACCTGCGCCTGGCCCAGGCGGTGAAGGAGATCACCGACCCCGCGGGGGTGCCCCTCATCATCGACGACCGGGTGGACGTAGCCCTGGCCTGCGGCGCGGCGGGCATCCACGTGGGCCAGACCGACCTGCCTGTTTGGGCGGCCCGGCAGCTCATGGGTCCGGACAAGATCGTGGGTGCTACCGCCAAGACGGTGCCCCAGGCTCTGGAGGCCTATGAGCAGGGGGCGGACTACCTGGGCGTGGGAGCGCTGTTTCCCACCGAGACCAAGGTGAACACCGTCCTCACCTCCATAGACACCTTAAAGGATATCGTCAAGGCGGTGCCCATCGGCGTGGTGGGCATCGGCGGCCTGGATGAGAGCAACGTGGACATCCTCACCGGCAGCGGCGCTCAGGGCGGCGCGGTGGTGCGGGCCATCGTCAAGGCCCAGGACCCCGAGCAGGCGGCCCACCGTCTGCGGGAAAAGCTGGACGCCATCCTGAAATAAAAAATCCGGACCTGGTTTTTAAAACCAGGTCCGGATTTTTCTATGTGGATAAAGCCTTCTGCCTCAGTACCAGTACAGGGGGATAAAGAACAGCCAGGGGGCGGTGACGATGGCCATGGTGAGAGCTACCACATGCTTTTCCCGCTGGGTGAGCAGCTCGCACTCCTTCATGGCCCGCTTGTCAAAACGATAGATGCACACCCCGGCCAGGGCTACACCCGCCAGCATCCAAAGAAACGCTACGGGGTGAAGGAAGGCGTTGGCACAAATGGAAGCGCTTATGTCGTCAGCCCAGGACGCATGAGGGAAAAAGAAGGGGAGTAAGACCCCTGGCAGCAGGAGTACCATCCCAATAAAATCGGCGACAAAGCCCCACCACCAGAATTTCAACCCCAGTTTTTTTACCACTGCCCACTTGTTTTTGTGCTTCAGGCCCATCAGAGCCAGGGTGAGCACTAGGCAGTCCACCAGCAGGTTGGCGGGGGCGACGATCAAAAAGATCTGGGGAAAAGCCAGAGAAGCCACACGGGAAAGAGCACGTTGTACAGGCGCACTTCCTTCTTCATGGAAGGTCCTCCTTCCCAGTGTTGCGTTTTGTGTGGCTTTCACGCCACAGCGCACCCAGAATATTGCCTGCCAGAGCGGGAATGGCGGTCATAAAGCAATGAAACAGGGCGCTTTCGTTAAACAGCAGGTATACCATAGGCAGATAGCACACAAAGCAGGCAATGGGGAACAGGGGACATACCCCCTGGCGCTTGCCCAGGGACAGCCCCACGCACAGACTGGCTACTGGCAAAATGAGGTAGGGATATACGAGCCCGGTGAGGGCGGGGAAGTCAACTCCCGCCGCCCGCTCGATCCCGCGCAGCCCCAGCGGAAGGGCGGTGCACAGCAAAAGGACAAAGGGCAGATAGGGCAGCGTCTCCCGCCACTTGAGGGGAGTGGGGCCAGGGTCCAGGCCCAGCAGCTCCCGCAGCTGAGCTACCTCCAAATACCACCCCGTCCAGTGGCCCAGCCAGATGAGCAGGTACAGCAAAAGCAGCAGGCTTTCCCAGAACAGCACGCCGCGTATGTCCTTGGCCATGTTCAGCTCTACTACCAACAGGGCAAAAAAGGCGGCGGTGCATACAAAATGGCCCATAGAATGGAGCAGCAGCGCACGGCCGCTGTCCGCAAAGGGCTGGGTGGCCAGTCCCGCCATGGCGCCCAGTCCTACACAGGCCAATACCGCCAGAAATGAGCTCTCCCGGCTGTGTATCACGTAGGGAATCCAGATGATCCCCACCAACAGTCCCAGTGCACTACCCAAAAGGATGTGCACCAGAAGCATCCGTGTCTCTTGTTTCATCGTGTCCGCCTCCTCTCCAGCCGTAAGGCCTCTTTGATTTTCTTCACATATCGCCGGGATACATAGGCGTATCCTGCCTCTCCCAGGGGCATACGGATGGTGCCGGTGAGGGACAGATCCACCGCCGTTACCTTGTCCAGATTGATGATCTCTCCGTTGGAGATGCGCACAAATTTTCCCCGGTCCAGCTGCTCTTCCAGCTCATACAGCCGCTCCCGCAGCAGATAGACCGCCCCGCCGTCCACCGTGGCATATACCCGCTTGTCCTGGGCGTAGCAGCGCACTACCTGGCTCTGGGGCAGCAGGGTCATGGTGTCCTCCTGCCAGCCCCGCAGGGGGGAGAGCTGTTCCGACTCCAGCCGCCGCACCAGCTCGTCCAGCTCCGGCGAGGGAGCGGGCGCCAGCACCACGATCCCGATCTCCTTGCGCTCCGGGTCCAGTTTCACTTCCACCTGCATCCCTTCGCCCCCTTTCTTGGCTTTAGTATAGACGAGAGCTTCTTCTCCGTCTACCGATTTTGGACGAATGGCCGTCAGCACAGGACAAACGGAGCGGGACAGCTTTCCCGTTGACAGTTTTCCGGCGGTGGGCTACAATAGAGGGGCTGTATCGCCAAACTGAATATGCGCCAGTAGCTCAATAGGATAGAGCGCGCCCCTCCTAAGGGCGAGGCTGGGGGTTCGATTCCCTTCTGGCGTGCCAAAAATCCCGGAAATCGATCGATTTCCGGGATTTTTATTGATGATGCAAAATACAATACACATAAAAAAGCCCCCGACGTGGAGCTGCAAGAAACAGCAGCATGCCAGGGGCCTTGATATGTTTTATTAGAATTCGGCGTTGCCCCAGGTTCTGGGATGCAGCTCCACGTCGCGGATGTTGTTCACGCCGGTGAGGTACATCACCATACGCTCGAAGCCCAGGCCGTAGCCAGCGTGGCGGCAGGAGCCGTAGCGCCGCAGGTCGCAGTACCACCAGTAGTCCTTGGGATCCATGCCCAGCTCCTGGATACGGTTCTCCAGCAGCTCCAGGCGCTCCTCACGCTGAGAGCCGCCGATGAGCTCGCCGATGCCGGGCACCAGGCAGTCGGCGGCGGCCACGGTCTTGCCGTCGTCGTTCTGGCGCATATAGAAGGCCTTGATCTCCTTGGGGTAGTCGGTGACAAACACAGGGCGCTTGTACACCTGCTCGGTGAGGTAACGCTCGTGCTCAGTCTGCAGATCGCAGCCCCAGTAGACCTTGAAGTCAAACTTGTCGTTGTTTTCCTCCAGAATCTTCACCGCGTCGGTGTAGCTCACCCGGGCGAAATCGGAGGAGGCCACGTGCTCCAGGCGCTCCTTGAGGCCCTTATCCACGAAGGAGTTGAAGAAGTTGATCTCATCGGGGCACTTGTCTAGCACATAGCGGATGACATACTTGATCATGGCCTCGGCGTTGTCCATGTAGTCGTTCAGGTCGGCAAAGGCCATCTCGGGCTCGATCATCCAGAACTCGGCGGCGTGGCGCTGGGTGTTGGACTTCTCGGCGCGGAAGGTGGGGCCGAAGGTGTATACGTTGCCGAAGGCCATGGCGAAGTTCTCACAGTTGAGCTGGCCGGACACGGTGAGGTTGGCTCGCTTGCCGAAGAAGTCCTTGGAGTAGTCCACGGTGCCGTCCTCGTTCTTGGGCACGTTCTCCAGGTCCAGAGTGGTCACCTGGAACATCTCACCGGCGCCCTCGCAGTCGCTGGCGGTGATGATGGGGGTGTGGACGTAGACAAAGCCCTGATCCTGGAAGAAGCAGTGGATGGCGTGGGCCGTGGCGGAGCGTACCCGGAAGGCGGCGGAGAACAGGTTGGTCCGGGGACGCAGGTGCTGGATGGTGCGCAGGAACTCCACGCTGTGGCGCTTCTTCTGCAGGGGATAGTCGGGGGCGGAGGGACCCTCCACAGCGATGGTGTCGGCCTTTACCTCCAGGGGCTGCTTGGCGCCGGGGGTGAGCACCACAGTGCCGGTGACGATCAGGGCGGCGCCTACGTTCTGGCCGGCGATCTCCTTATAATTGTCCAGCACGTTGGCGTCCATGACGATCTGAAGATTCTTAAAGCAGGAGCCGTCATTGAGCTCGATAAAGCCAAAGGTCTTCATGTCTCGGATGGTGCGGGCCCAGCCGCAGACGGTGACCGTCTGGCCGCCCAGCGCCTCCTGATCCGCAAAAATGGCGGCAATGGTGGTGCGATCCATAGTTGTTCTCTCCATTTCTCCGCGTCTGCGCCGGAAAGGGGCGCAAGACGGTAATATAATGTGTCATTATACCGCGTTTTCCCCGGATTTACAACCCCTAAGCCTGGTGTGGAGATGGAGAAATGTGGGATTGCGGCTTGCTTTTTCGCACAAGGAATAGTATAATATGTACACAGCTTTTTGGCGACTTTGATGAATTGGAGGCGACACTATGAATATCCGGTCCAAACTGAACCCCAAGGTAGAGGTATCCGTGATTGCAGGCCACTTTGCCACCCGTCACTCTCACAATTCCCACTACATCGACATCACCCGCATGAAGCACGAACACACCATGGCCCGGGAGGCCGCCATGACGCTGGCTCAGCGCTACGCCTACGACAAGGGTGTGGACACCATTGTCTGTCTGGACGGCAGCGAGGTGCTGGGTGCCTTCCTGGCCCGTCATCTCACCAAGAATGACCGTTTTGCCGTCAACAGTGATAAAAACATCAATGTTATCACCCCCGAGTACGACTCCAACGGCCAGCTGATCTTCCGTGACAACCTGTCTCCCATGGTCACCGGCAAGGATGTGCTGATCCTCATTTCCACCGTCAACTCCGGCAAAAGCGTACGCCGGGCGGTGGAGTGCGTGCAGTACTACGGCGGCAAGGTGCAGGGCATCGCCTCGGGCTTCAGCACCCTGGATGCGGTGGACGACATCCCCATTTACAGCCTCTTTACCCCCGAGGATATTCCCGGATATGCCACCTACTCCCCCAAGGACTGCGCCATGTGTGCCCAGGGTCTTAAAATCGACGCCCTGTCCAACAGCTACGGCCTGTCCCGTCTGTAATCGATATTTCTTTGCGGCCGCCCGAAGGACGGCCGCTTTTTTAACCTTGCGCCGGATCATAGAATATAGTATGATGGTTTCGATCCAAACCATTTCGATACAGAGAAGGAGGGGCCAACCATGGTTCGACCTCGCAGTATTCCCTTAAGTATTGTACTGTCCATTATTACATGTGGTATTTACGGCATCTATTGGTTCGTCAGCCTCACCGATGAGGTAAACGAAGTGACCCAGGAGTATGATACCTCCGGTATCGTAGCATTTCTGCTCAGCCTCGTCACCTGCGGCATTTATAGCATCTACTGGGGCTACAAGATGGGTGACAAGCTGGACCGGGCGCGGATGCGCAACAATATACCGGCCGGTTCCTTCCCCATTCTGTTTCTGGTGCTGAATATTTTCGGTCTGAGCATCGTTACCTGCGCCATCATCCAGAGTGAGCTGAACCACTATACCCCTGTACAGCCCCTGTGAAAGAACGCCTGAAAAAGCTGGCCATTGGGGGCGCAGCCCTGGTGGGATTGGGAGTGGCCTACACCGCTCTGATCCTTGTCATCGGCCGGGGACTGTATTGCCCGGTCTGGAAGCTGACCGGCCTTCTGTGTCCCGGCTGCGGGGTGACCCGGATGTGTCTGGCCCTGCTGCGCCTGGATGTGGCGGCAGCCTGGCGGGCCAATGCGGCCCTGCTGCTGGCCCTGCCGGTGCTGCTTTTGCTGGCGGCGCGCATGGCGGTGCGCTATGTGCGTACCGGCCAAAAGCTGCCCAGCCGGGGAGAGGAGCGGGTTTTCTGGGCCCTGCTTATTTACTTTCTGGCCTGGGGCGTCCTGCGCAATCTGATGGCCTGACCATACGAAAAGAAAGCGGAGAGGACTATGTCCTCTCCGCTTTGTTATGTATGGCAATAAAACTCCAATTTGTATTGGAAATCCCGATGCATTCAGCCTGCGGCGCTCTGCTGGTCGGATTCCTCCATGGCCTGCTTCACCGCGCTAATCAGGGCGGGGACCATCTGCTTTTTTCGGCTGACGACCTGGGGCAGGACCGCCATGCCGTCCTTGACCTCCACGCCGAAGGCGTGCTCCACCAGGCGCTGGGCGCCCTTGCCCGCCATGAGCAGGTCGGTGCTGGCCGAGCGTACATCGGTGAACATGTAGAAGATGAAGTCCAGCCCCTGCTTCTCCAGGGCGATGGGCAGGTAGGGACCCAGCAGCTTTTCGCTGGCCAGACGGTTTTTCTGGCTCATGTAGCTGCCCTGGCCTACGCCGAAGCGCACCTCGCCGCTGGTGAAAATCTTGTAGTCGCCCCGGAAGACCTCCTCGGCGGTCTTGCCGGTGATGTCGCCGCCCGCCTCAAACATGGCGTCGGCGTACTTCTCCAGATCCACACCGGCAATCTCGGCCAGCGCCCGGGCGGCCCGCTCGTCCATGGGGGTACAGGTGGGGCTGCGGAACATCAGGGTGTCGGAGAGGATGGCGGAGAGCATGAGTCCGGCAGTGGTGGGGTCGATCTCCGCCGCATTTTCCAGGTACATCTGATAGATAATGGTGCAGGTGCAGCCCACCGGGACATTGCGGAAATAGACCGGACCCTCGGTCTCCATGGAGCCGATGCGGTGGTGGTCGATGATCTCCAGCACCTCGGCCTGGTCAATGCCGTCCACGGCCTGGCTCTTCTCGTTGTGGTCCACCAGAATGATCTGCTTTTTCCGCAGGTTCATCATGTTTCGGCGGGAGACCACGCCCACATACTTGCCCTCGTCGTCCAGAATGGGGAAGTAGCGGAAACGTACCGAGGCCATGCGCTTGGTGGCCGCCTCCACCGAGGTGTTCAGGTTAAAGTAGAGCAGGTTTTTCTGCACCATGTAGTGGCGGATGGGGGCGGCCTGGCGGATCATCTGCCCGGCCACATAGGTGTTGCAGGTGGTGCTGAGGATGATGCAGCCCTTTTCCTCGGCCAGCATGCAGATGGTGCGGGAGATCTTGCTGTCCATGCACACCACCAGACAGCCTGCGTCCATCTCCAGGGCGGTGAGCTGGCTTTCAATGCGGTTGCCCACAATGACGATGTCACCCTTGGAGATGGCCTTCTCCATCTGTTCGGGGCTGCCCGAGCCGATAATAATGCTGCCCTCGACCCGCTTGCCCTCCACGTCGCCTACCACCACGGTGGCGCCCAGGGTGTCAATGATGTTCTGATAGCTGGTTTTGGCCTCGGCCAGGATGTAGGTGTCCAGCACGTCCATGTTGGCGGTGGCCACGTCTTTTACGGTGATGACGCCTTTCAGATTTTGCTCCTCGTCCACCACACACAGGGTGTCGATCTCCTGGTCACGCATGGTGACCCAGGCGCTGCGCAGGCTCATCTCGCCGTCCACGCCCGCCATGCGGCGGATGTCCACGTCCCGGATTTGGGAGCGCACGTCGGTGTAGAGCTGCGGCGCGGGTACGTTAAAATAATTGAGGACAAACTCGGTCTCCCGGTTGAGAAGACCGGCCCGGCAGGGTTTGCAGGGGTGGTCGGGGTCGATCATATTTTTCAGCCGGCTGTATGCAATGGCGGAACAGATGGAGTCTGTATCCGGGTTGCAGTGGCCGATTACCTTGATCTGATGGGTGTTCAGTTCCTGATTGGTCATATACGCCTCATTCCTTCTCATAGGGCGGCAAATGCCGCGAATATTGGGGTCGGTTTGGGGTGGATTCGCTCTTTTCTATGTCATTATAGCATAGTTCGCAGAAAGGAGGACGTTTTTTAAGAAAACTTTTCCTTCCTTTCTGTTTTTTAAAGATGGAAAAGCCGGGCCGCCTGTCTCAGGCGGTCCGGCTTACGGAACATCTGGCTCTTACGCGGGGAACGAAGCCGGCGGTGCGGCTCAGGATTCCGAGGTTTTTTTCTTGCAGGGTTCGGGCTCCACAGGGGGAAGCTGCTTTTTCAGCTGCTCCAGGTGAAGCATCATACGGGTGAGGGTGCCCTGCATTTCGTCCAGGGTGGCCTTGTCCACGTTGTAGTGGAGGAACAGGCTCTCCAGCTCGTGGGAGAGCTCCACACCCTTGCGGGAGACGTCCACAAACTCCTCAAAGTTGCTGCTGTGCTCCGCGGTGCGGAAACGGCGCAGGTCCTCTTTGATAAACTTGGTGATCTCCTTGGTGTCGGCATACTTGCCCTGCACCATGGCGTAGGGGCGCATACGCTGCAGGAAGTACTTGTCGTGCTTGGTGATATTAAAGACGTAGGAGATCTCCATGCCGTTTTCCAGAGTAAAGTCCACGATGTACATGTGGCTGCGCAGCTTGGTGATCTGGGTGGCGCCCAGCTGACTGAGCTTTAAATCTACGATATCACCACTTACGGTATTTTGGTTCATAACCCTTCCTCCCTTTCCATCACGCAAATCGAATCAGCAGATAGACGGTACAAATGGCTACCGACAGCAGCATCAAGGGGAAGCCCTTTTTCAGGTAGCTCATAAAGGTGATGGGGTATCCGTTCTTGGCACTGACTCCGGCCAGAACCACGTTGGCGCTGGCGCCGATGAGGCTGCCGTTGCCGCCCAGGCAGGCGCCCAGAGACAGGGCCCACCACAGGGGCAGCACATCCATGCCGCCCTGCTGCATGGTCTGGATCATGGGGATGAGGGTGGCCACAAAGGGGATGTTGTCCAGGAAGGCGGAAATGAGGGCGGAGGCCCACAAAACCAACACAATGGCCAGCACCTCATTGTCGCCCACCAGCTCCAGCATGCCGTTGGCCAGCATGGCGATGACGCCGGTGCTGTTCAGGCCGCCTACCACCACAAACAGGCCGATGAAGAACAAGATGGTGGACCACTCCACGCCCAGAATCACGTCTTCTGCGTCCTGACCGCCGATGAGCAGCATCACACCTGCCGCGGTGAGTGCCACGGTGGCCGACTCGATGCCCAGCTGGGCATGGAAGATGAATCCCACCACCACCAGTACGATCATTATAACACTTTTCCGCAGAAGGGAAGCATCTTTTATGGTCAGTTTTTCATCCAGGGTGAGAACTTTTTCCATGTTCTCCGACTCCACGTGGAGGTTCCCCCGATACATGAGGAAAAAGATGGCTACCACCACAGCCAGAATGATCAGTACCACCGGACCGGTGTTGACAATAAAGTCGGCAAAGCTCAGACCGGCGGCGCTGCCGATCATGATGTTGGGCGGGTCACCGATGAGGGTAGCGGTACCGCCGATGTTGGAGGCCATGATCTGAGAGAGCAGAAAAGGCACCGGATTGACCTCCAGGATCTGGGTAATGGCAATGGTCATGGGGCCGATCAGCAGCACCGTGGTGACGTTATCCAAAAAGGCGGAGAGCACCGCGGTGATGACCGCGAATACCGCCAGGATAGCCATGGGCTGGCCCCGGGTCAGCTTGGCCGACCAGATGGCAATGTACTCAAACAGGCCGGAACTCTTGACCACGGCCACAAAGAGCATCATGCCCACCAGCACGCCGATGGTATTCAGATCCACATAGTCGGCGGCGGTTTCAATGGTAAGTACGTGGGTCAGCAGCAGGACCACCGCTCCGGCCAGCGCAGCCACGCTGCGGTGTACTTTTTCCGAGATGATGGCGGCCATCACCAACAGGAATACGCCCACCGCAATCATTTGTTGCAGGTTCATACTCGATCACTTCCTTCACAGGCGGTCATTTTAACGCTTTGTTTCCCCGGTTGTAAAGAATAATTTTGCAAGATTAACAACAATTTAACAGGAAAGTTTTTTGGCGTTTTCACCTGTACATCACATATAACAGTCTAAATGCGACTTTTCTGTGGAATCTGTTTTCCTAATGCAGGATATCCTGCAAATCAATGGAGCGAGCGGTTGGAGTCAAGGCCGGGCAGAAAGAAGCGGGAAAATAAAAACGCAGGAGCGGCGCAGAGCGTCACTCCTACGGAACTGTTTCTTATGGGTACAGAGGCGAAACGAAGTTTCGCAGAAAGTTCTTTGCCAAGCTTTCTTTCAAGAAAGCGGAGCTTCGCAGGAAGCTTTTTTGCCTACTTTTTTCTCGAAAAAAGTAGGAGATTTCTTTCAAGAAAGCTGACGAGAAGAAATGCGGACCACCATGGCGGTGCGGTCGTCGGTGGCCTGTTGGGGACTGTTGGCAATGAGGTCCCGGGCCAGCTCTTTTGGACTGTCGCCTTTGAATTGCAGGAAGCGGTCCCGCAGCCACTGGTCGTCCTGAGGTCCTGCCACCCCGTCGCTGATCATCAGCACGCAGTCCCCCGGGGAGAGGTGGATGGGGGTGCGGTCGGGCACGGCGGCGCTCCCTTGCTCCAGCCCTGCCGGGAGGGAGGCGGCGGTGATGCGGCGGACCGTCTCGCCCTTTTTCACGTAGGTGGGCGCGGCTCCCAGCTTGAAGATGACTCCGTCGCCGGTGAACAGGTCCAGCTGGAGCAGGTCCACCGTGGTAAAGCCCCCCGTCTCCTCCCCCCGGAGGGCCAGAGCGGAATTCAGTGTGGTAAGCGCGTGCTCCGTGTCCACCCCCGCCTGCAAGAACTGTTCCAACAGCCGCAGTGCCAAACTGCTCTCCCGATTGGCAGCCAGACCGCTGCCCATTCCATCACACAGTAAAACATATAACGTTCCATCCTCCCGCTTGAAGTAGGTGCCGCCATCGCCGCTGACTGTCTCTCCGTCCTTTTTCCGGGCCGCCACTCCGGCCACCGCCATGAGAGGCTCCTGTTGGATGAGGACCAGACGCTCCTCCTCCTGCTCCTCCACCCGGAGAGGCAATCCCAGCAGCTGAATGAGAGAGCCCAAATGCTGGGGCTGGGCCAGCTGGGCGGCGGCAGGACCTACCACTTCCAGGCGGAGAAGTCCCCGCCCATCCCGGAAGGCGCTGCCCTGGCTCTGGTCGTCCAGCAGAGCCAGTCGGCCCTGGAGCTTGCGCTGGGTCACCGGATCGGGAATTAATTCCTCTCCTAACTGGGCGGCGGCCTGCTCCAGCACGCTGGAGAGCTGGGCATACTGCCGGCACACCGCCCAGCGGCTCTCCTGGATGCGGCTGTTGTACTGGCGGCGGTAAAGGAGAGCGGTGAGCTCCCGGTTGACCGCCGCCAAAAACTCGGGAAAGTGGATGCACCGGCTGGAAAAGTGGGCAGGGAAGTCCCCGGGCTCCCCCTGGCCCCGCTCCACCATGGCCTGGGTGGCGTCGTTGAGGGCGTTGAAGGTAGTCACATAGCCCCGCTCCCAGCACTGGCTGCGCAGGGAGCAGGTGCGGCACACCTGACAGGCCGCCCGGTCAAAGACGGTGGCCACATCGTTGTCATTCCGGGGCGGCCGAAAGGAGGAGCGCATGGTCTCGTAGAGGGTGCGGAAGGCGTGGGCGGTGTCCTCCAGACGGCGGCGGGTGCGCTGCTGGGCGGCCTGGTCCGGATCGGCGGGCACGGCGGGGGTGAGCCACCGGCCCAGCTTTTTCAGGGGCACCTGCGGCAGCAGGAGAAATACCACCGAACCTAAAAACGCCTCGTATAAAATAGAGATGGGCAGTCCTTTGTCCCAGGTCCACAGGACCGAGGCCCCGTTGACTAATACGTAAGCCAGCGCGGAGCGGAGCTTCCGCCCGCCGGAAAAGGCACCCGCCGCCAATCCCGCCAGCCCCAGAGCCATGGCATACATGGGCACCCCATTGGCGGCCAGATCCAGGGCCAATCCCGCCGAGATGCCCAGCACTGTCCCGGCGGCGCAGCCTCCCTGCCAGGCCACCGCCAAGACCGCGGTCACCGCCAGACACCGGCCCAGGGAGATGTCCCGGTAGAGGCAGACCGGCGCCAGGGCCAGCAGCACCGAGCAGAACAGAAACAGCAGGCTGGCGGTGCGGGCGGGGGTGGAGAGGGTGTCGGTGCGTCCGGCACGCATGGGTGCCAGGAGCTGCCGGTAACACCAGCCCGCCGCGGCGCACAAGATGAGCTCCGTGGCAAAGTAGATGACGTCCACCGTGCGCCAGCCCTCCTGGGAGAGGTAGACAAACCCGGTGCAGCCGTTGAGCAGGGCGGCCAGCAGGGGCATGGCCCAGGGGCGGCGGAGAGCCTGTACATCATAAAACGCAAAGCTCACCGCAAAGGTGAGGATGGCCGCGGCGGCATAGCGAAGGCCGTCGGCAAAGCCCAGCTGAATAAGATACCCGCCAAAGGCTCCCAGCAGGGCGGCCGCCCCGCAGGTACCGGAGCCCGCTGCCCCCACCAGAGCGACCCCCCAAGGGGCGTATTCTTCAAATACTGCCGCTCCCGTCAGTACCGAGGCGAGCAAAAAATGGATGCCTGCCTCGCTCCAGCGCAGCAGCGCCGAGGCGTTCACCGGCACCGGCTCCCCCTGTTTTGAGTGCCAGCGCAGTCTGTTGAGTTTGGTTTTCACCGATTCCCTGGCCGCCATAGCCTTTCCTCCTTTGTAAAAGACCCGGTCGCCGGGCCGTGTGTGGAAGCCATTATATTCCATATACTGGAAAAATCACGTCGGAACAGGGAGAGGCGCACCGGCGGGGCAAGCCAGCAAATTCTACTTGTAATTCCAAGGAAAATAGACTACAATATAGACTATATCAGTGTGAAATCCTATCCTCAGCGAAAGGAAGGTATCCAACCTATGAAACTGCAAAACGATCTGGGCGAGATCCGCATCAGCAGCGAGGTGTTCACCGCTGTCACCGGCAGCGCCGCCACCAACTGCTATGGCGTTAAGGGCATGGCGGTGCGCTCCAAGACCGACGGCCTGGTTCACCTGCTCAAGCGGGAGTCCATGGCTAAAGGCGTAAAGGTATATTATAATGAGGACGGTACCGTCTCCATCGAACTGCACATCATCGTGGAAAACGGAGTGAATCTGATGGCGGTCTGCCGCTCCATTATGAGCGAAGTGCGCTATGTGGTCAGCAAGACCACCGGCGTGGAAGTAAAGTCTGTGGATGTCTGTGTGGACTCCATGCGCTTTTAAGGACATTTGTAGAAAGGAATTTTGCCGATATGACACAAACCATTGACGCGGCGGCCTTTCAGCAGATGGTCATCCACGCAGCCGCCTCTATCAACGCTGAAAAGCAGCAGATCAACGACCTCAACGTGTTCCCCGTGCCCGACGGCGATACCGGCACCAATATGAGCCTGACCATCGGCGCCGCGGCCATCGAGCTGAAAAAGAACCAGTATGCCACCGTGGGCCTGGCCGCCAAGGCGGCCGCTTCCGCGCTGCTGCGGGGCGCCCGCGGCAACTCGGGCGTCATCCTGTCCCTGCTGTTCCGCGGCTTTGCCAAGGGCATCAAGGAGTGCGAGACCATTGACGGCCGGGACCTGGCCATCGCTCTGGACTTCGGCGTGGCCGCCGCCTACAAGGCCGTTATGAAGCCCGCCGAGGGCACCATCCTCACCGTGTCCCGCATGGCGGCCGCCCGTGCCGCTGGCGCTGCCCGGGAGGATAACTGCCTGGAGAGCGTGCTCCAGGCCGCCATTGAAGAGGGCCAGATCGCCCTGGACAACACCATCAACCAGAACCCCGTCCTGAAAAAGGCGGGCGTGGTGGATGCCGGCGGCAAGGGTTTCCTGGTGATCCTCCAGGGTATGCTGGACGAGATCCGGGGCGTGCCCATGCCCCAGAGCGAGCAGGAGGAGGAGAGCGCCCCCGCAGACAAGGCCGACTTTGCGGCTATGGCTGCCGAGGACATCACCTTTGCCTTTGATACCGTGTTCATCGTGCGTAAGCACACCGAGAATGTGGACCTGGACCCCTTCCGCAAGTACCTCAACAGCATCGGCGACAGCCTGGTCATCGGCGAGGATGACGAGGCCTTCAAGGTCCATGTCCATACCAATATTCCCGGCGAGGCTCTCACCGAGGCCCAGAAGTACGGCACCCTGGAGCTGGCCAAGATCGAGAACATGCGCACCCAGGCCGACGATCTGGCCGCGGGCAAGCATGTCCAGAGCACCGATGACCTGGAGGCCATCGAGGCCGAGCTGGAGGCGGGCTGTGCCCAGAGTGAGCCGGTGAAGGCCGCGCCCGAGAAGAAGTACGGCTATGTTGCGGTGTGCGCCGGCGCGGGCCTGGAGTCCGTGTTCAAGGATCTGGGCGTGGACGGCGTCATCTCCGGCGGTCAGACCATGAACCCCTCCACCGAGGATATCCTCAAGGAGATCGACAAGACTCCCGCGGAGATCGTCTTCGTGCTGCCCAACAACAAGAACATCATCATGGCCGCCCAGCAGTGTCAGCGGCTGTGTGAGGACAAGAAGGTAGTGGTCCTGCCCACCAAGACCGTGCCCCAGGGCATCGCGGCCATGCTGGCGGTGGACCCGGACATGGACGAGGACGCCATGACCGAGGCCATGACCGAGGCCTTCGGCCGGGTGCGTACCGCCGAGATCACCTACGCCGCCCGCAATTCCGACTTTGGCGGCTTTGCTATTCAGCAGGGAGACTACCTGGCTCTGCTGGAGCACCAGCTCTTCGGTACCGACCAGGATCTGGACGCGCTGCTGAACAAGCTGGCCCAGTCGGAGGAGATGCAGGATGCGGAGTTTATCTCCGTGTTCTACGGTGAGGACGTGAACGAGGAGCAGGCCCAGAAGGCGGCCGACCTCATCACTGCCGCTTGCCCCAACGCCGAGGTCAGCCTGCTGCCCGGCGGACAGCCTGTGTACTACTATATGATCTCTGCCGAGTAAAACGAAAAACCAAATTCAGTGCCCCCGCCCGAACAGGGACGGGGGCGCTGTTCTATCCGCCGGAGGCGAGGGAGGGAAAAGGATGAGAAGATGGATGGCGGGTGTGCTGCTGGCAGGCGCATTGACTCTGGAGGCCGGAGCGGCCCCGGTGCCGGATACCCAAAATCCCGGCCAGAGCGGCCCGGAACAGGAGACGGTGGGACTATTTTTGGATGTGCCGGAGGACGCCTACTACGCCCCGTGGGTCCGTTGGGCGGTGGAGCGGGGAATGGCCAGCGGCACCGGCGAGGGAATGTTCTCCCCGGATGCCCAGTGTACCACCGCCCAGGTGGTGACCATGCTGTGGCGAAGCGTGGGGTCGCCGGAGCCTGTGGGCCAAAATTCCTTCTCCGACGTGCCTGCCGGCTGCTACTATGAAAAGGCGGCGGTGTGGGCCGCAGAGGCGGGACTGGTGTCGGGCACCGAGTTTGGCGGCGATGGGCTGTGCAGCCGGGGAACCATCGTCACCATGCTATGGAAGCTGGCGGGAAAGCCGACTGCCCAGCAGGAAAGCCAGAGCGAAACGGAGTGGAATCTGCTTCTGGTCAACCCCTGGAACCCTGTGCCCCAGGATTTTTCTATCGCACTGGCCCAGATCGAGGGGAGCGATTACTCGGTGGATGAGCGGTGTGTGGATGCCATGAATCAAATGATGGCCCACTGCTGGTGGGCGGGAAACCGGCCGGTGGTCTGCTCGGCCTACCGCACCCCGGAGAAGCAGGAGCAGCTGTTTACCAAGGCGGTGGCCAAGTGGATGGGGTTTGGACTGTCCCGGGCGGATGCGGAGAGGGAGGCGGCTCAGGAGACCGCCGTGCCCGGTACCAGCGAGCACCAGGCGGGTTTGGCTGTGGATATCATCGACGCCGGCTACCCCAAGCTCAACGAGAAGCAGGCCTCCATGCCCACCCAGAAGTGGCTGATGGAGCACTGCTGGGAGTACGGATTTATCCTGCGCTATCCGGAGGATAAATCAGAGATTACAGGCATCATCTACGAGCCCTGGCACTACCGCTATGTGGGCGTGGAGACTGCCAAGGTGATCCATGAACAGGGTCTGTGCCTGGAGGAGTATCTCCAGCAGCGGGCGGAGTACCAGAGCGCCGTGGCTTGGGCCTGGGAAAAGGGTGTTACCGCCAGTCAGAATGTGGACGACTTTGCGCCTTATGACACTTGTACCCGAGCCCAGCTGGTCACCTTTTTACATCAGGCTCTTGCCGAAAGCTAGAAACCCCAATCCTCCCCCACTGACCTGCGGCACAGTGGGGGAGCGGTTTTTACCGAAAGTTTTCCACCGTTAGCCGCCAAAATGGGGAAAACTTTTTGAAATTTGAATTTTCCTCTTGACTGTATACCAGGTGGATAGCTTACGCTCCAGACAGAAGGAGGTGGCGGCATGACCATCAAGGAGCTGGAGAAGCGCAGCGGGCTGCCTCGCACAGCCATCTGCTTTTATGAACAGCAGGGACTCATTACCCCGGAGCGCCGGGAGAACAACTACCGCGACTACTCAGAGGAGGACGCCCGGACCCTGGAGAAAGTGAAGCTGCTGCGGCAGCTGAGTTTGGACCTGGAGGCCATCCGGGCGCTGAAGGAGGGGAGCCTCTCTCTGGCCCAGGCCATGGAGCGCCAGGCGGAGGTGCTGGAGGGGGACCGGGCGGACCTAGAGCGGTATGCCCGGGTGTGCCGGGAGCTGAGCCAGGCTCAAGCCGACTATGACTCTCTGGAGCCAGGCCCCTGGCTGGAGGAGCTGTCCCAGACCGAGCTGCCCCCTACACGAAGGGTGGATCCGGCCCGGGAGGACGGCCTGCGGGGGCCTCACCCCTGGCGGCGGTTTTGGGCCCGGTATCTGGACCTGATGTTGATGACCCTGGTGTGGCAGGTCCTGCAATTTCAGGTGCTGCACTGGTATATGCCCACCCTTTGGTTTCGGGACCAGCTCCAAACAGCCGTCAGCGTGGGCCTGTCTTGGGTACTGTTACTGTTAGTAGAACCAATCCTTCTATGTACCTGGGGATACACCCCGGGCAAGTGGCTGCTGGGCCTTCGGGTGCGGCGGCTGGACGGCCGGAAACTCGCTTGGGACCAGGCGGTGGAGCGGCTGTTTTTGGTGCTGTGGCGGGGACAGGGGCTGTGTATCCCTCTGTACCGGGAGTGGCGCAGTTGGATGTGCTTTGTGGACTGCACCGACGGGAAACCACTGCCCTGGGAGAAGGAGAACCGCTGCATGGCCCAGCCCATTCGCCGGGGCCGCTGGGTGGCCTGGGCGGTCTGCTGGGCTGCTATGACGGCCCTGTCCGGTGTGAGCCTGCTGTGGAGCCAGGTGCCGCCCCATCCAGACGCGCCGTTGACCCCTATCCAGGTAGTGGAGAACTACAATTTCTATGAACGCCAGCTCTCCGACTTTGACCAGCACGCCAGCGCTCTGACCCCCGACGGAAGCTGGGAGACCGTGCCGGCTGTCTACCAGAACCGGGAGTGGAGAGAACTGCGGGAGGAAGAATTTGGAGAGTGGTCTTCCGTCCGTTTTGAAACCAATGCAGATGGGACAGTGGCCGCCATGCAGCTGGATTTTTCCCCCAAGGGGGACCCCTATGATGAACTGGTTCATGTGGGGTGGGTGATGAATGAGGTGCTGGAGCCGCTGCTTCTGGCAGCGGACCCCAGCGGAGAGGCCCGCAACCCGCTCCAGGAGGGGGAGAGACAGCGCCAGGCCGGGGGTGCCTGTGATGCCCTGCTGAGCATCCCTTTCCAGGGGGCGGGGGCAGAAAACCAAGTTGAGGGTCCCGGCGGCATAACGGTGACCGTGGAGGTGAGCCAGTGCCAGGGGTATCAGGCTTCATCCTATTTTGGGGACTACTCCATCCTGCTTCAGGAAAAGCCTGGAGCGGGCACGCTCTCCTTCCATATTACCCTTGAAATGCCCTAAATGAGCAAAAAAGTCCGCCGTCCGTGTGGGACGGCGGACTTTTTTAGAAACATCAGCGGTCGGCCACCGCTTTGCGCATCCACTTGCCGCTCTTGACTCGCAGCAGGGAGACTGCAGCGCCGATGGCCCAGCCGGCGGGAATGGACCACCAGATGGAGTTGGCACCCAGAGGGGTGAGGCAGGCCAGGCCGTAGGCGATGGCCACACGGGAGAACAGGTTGGCCATGGAGCTGAAGGTGAAGGCGCCCATATCGCCCGCGCCCCGGAGCATGCCGTTGGGCACGAAGAGCAGGCCCATGAGGATGTAAAACACCGACACGGTGTGCATATAAGCAAGGCCGTAGCCCAGTGCGCCGGAGGTATCTCCCGGGTCCAGGAACAGGGAGAGCAGCTGGCTGCCGAAGAGGAAGATGATGATGGTAATGGCTAGGGAGAAGACCACCACCATAAACAGGCAGGCCTTCAGACCCTCTTTCACCCGGTCGTACTTGCCCGCGCCGATGTTCTGGGCGGTATAGCTGGACATGGCGTTGGAGAAGTTCATGTTGGGCAGCATGGCCAGGGTGTCGATCTTGGTGGCGGCGGTATAGCCGGCCACCAGCACCTTGCCGTAGGAGTTGACCAACCCCTGCATCATCATCATAGACAGGGAGACCAGAGACTGCTGGAGCATGGAGGGCAGGCCGATCTGGGCGATACGCCGCACGGCGGTCATGTGAAACAGGGGAACTTTCTCATTTTCCCGGCCCTCCTCGCAGGGCAGACGCTTCATCCGCCGGTACATGACGATGAGGGAGGCCACCGCGCACATGCCCTGGGCAATCAGGGTGGCCCAGGCAACGCCGGCCACCCGCATGTCAAACTGGATGACAAACAGCAGATCCAGCACAATGTTGGTCAGGCTGGAGATGATCAGAAAAATCAGTGGGGTTTTACTGTCACCCTGGGCGTTGTAGATGCCGTTGAGGGTGTTGTAAAGGAAGAGGAATACCGCTCCGCCAAAGTAGATCTGTAAGTACAGCTCCGAGTCGGCCATAATGTCCGGGTCGGTGCCCAGCAGATGGAGCAGAGGACCGGCAAACACGGTGCCAAGGCCCATAATGATGAGACCCAGCACGCTCAGGGAGATGATGGCGGTGGAGATGGTGGATTTCATCTCATGGATACGCCCCGCGCCAAACAGCTGGGACACCACCACGTTGCAGCCCATGGACAGTCCCGAGGCCACGGCTACCGACAAAAACACGATGGGGAAGGAGGAGCCTACGGCCGCCACCGCGTCCTCGCCCACAAATTTTCCCACCACTGCCGTGTCCACCATGTTGTACAGCTGCTGAAACAGGTTGCCTGCCACCATGGGCAGGGCAAAAAAGAACAGCAGCGGCAGCGGCTTTCCTTCCGTCAGATTTTTAACCATGCTCCTTCTCTCCTTGTTTGTATTCCATAGCATTCTGGGTGATGCGGGTAAACAGATCAGTAAACAAAGCCCGCTCCTGTGGAGAAAATCCCTGGAAACAGACGGCGTTCCACTCCTCCACTGACTGCTGGATGGCGCCCGCCAGCATCAGTCCCTCCAGGGTGGGGGAGACCAGCTTTTCCCGGCGGCAGCGGTCGCTCACCGCCCGCTCCACCAGGCCCAGCTCCTCCAGCCGGGCCAAAGCGCGGGCCACCGCCCCCTTGTCCAGAACCAGCTGTACCACCAGATCTTCCTGGCGGGTCTGGCCCTGTTTGCCCAGCCAGCGCAGAAGCATTCCCTCCACGGTGGACAGGCCCAGCGTCCCCATCCGGTCCCGGTAATACTGCCGCTCAATCCGTCGAAAAACGTCCTTGTTGTCCTGCAACCCAATTCCTCCTTTGTTGCCAGTATCAACAGTTGTATTTTACAACAGTATAAACCGGCTTGCCAATCCACAAAATATACAAAAAAGGAAGAAAAGGGGCACACTTTTTAAAAAGTGCGCCCCTTTTCTTAAAAAATGGGAACATTTGGTTCAAGGCCGGCGGAAGATCACCGTGCCGTTTTGCGTCTCCATGACCAGGTCGCCCCGGTCTACCAGAAACTCCAGGAAGAAGCGGATGTTGCGCTCAAAGCGCAGGGCGCGGCGAGGTTTTCCGGTGAGCAGCTTATGATACTGACACACCGCCTGACATACCTCGCTGGCCGTCATGGGCCGGGTGACCTGGTCATAGACCTCCCGGGAGCGAAGCTGGGCCAGCTCCTGGTTCTGGTCGATGAGTTTGTCAAGCTCTGTGCCGGGGCAGACTCCCCGGTGGGCCATAATGAGGTAGTCCCAGGAAAAGCTCCGCAGCTTCTCCCGGCTCTCAATCCCCATCTGGTGGGACAGGCAGTAGGGCAGCTTGGAGGTGAGCATCTCCTGGGAGAGCAGGGCGTCACCGGCATAGCACACGTTGTCGGGGGTGACGGTGCACACGTGGCCCACCGAGTGACCGGGGGTGTGGAGGATGGTAAACTCCGCTCCGGCAAAGGAGAAGGGGCCGTCCTGGTCAGGGATAATCACGTCGGGAGTGTGGACCAGGTTGGAGGACTCCCGCTCCACCATGTCGGGGGGCAGGAGCAGAAAGTAGCACTTCAGGGACAAAATGCTGGCGCACATGCCCGCCTCCCGGGCGGTGAGAGCCACGGGAATGCGGTACTTCTCCTGAAAATAGCGGTTATTTCCCGCGTGGTCGATGTGGGCGTGGGAGCAGAGGATGCCTGCGGGAGTGAGCCCTGCCTCCAGCAGGGTGTTCTCGATGTCCTCCCGCTCCTGCTCCAATCCGGTGTCCAGCAGGATGCACTTGTTGTTGTCCAGGCGGTAGAGGGGGATGAGCTCAAACCCCTCCAGCACCCAGGTGTTGCCTTTGACTTGGGTCAGTTTCATATCGGTCTCCTCCTGAGACGGTCACGCGCGCCCGTCGGTGCGCTGTTTCAAATAGACCATCAGCACCGCCACGTCCGCCGGGGACACGCCGGACACCCGGCTGGCCTGTCCCAGGTTCCGGGGGCGGATCTGCTGCAATTTCTGCCGGGCCTCCAAACGCAGACCCTGGATGGCCTCATAGTCCGTGTCGGCGGGCAGGGGCCAGCTCTCCAGCTTCTTCATTTCCTCCACCTGGCGTAGCTGGCGCTGGATGTAGCCCTGATACTTGACGGCGATCTCCACCGCCTGGGTGATCTCCGGGGAGAGGTCCGGGCGGTCGGGATCAAAGGGAGCCAGGGACTCATAGCTCACCGGGGGACGGCGGAGCAGGTCGGCAAGCCGCGCTCCGTTCTGCACGGGGGCTTGGTTCCGGTCCGCCAAAAAGGCGTCCAGAGCGGGGGAGGGGGCCACGCCGGTGTGCTCCAGGCGCTTGCACTCCCGGTCCACGGCGGCGTATTTGGCCTGCACCGCCTCCAGCTGCTCCTTGGGGACCAGGCCCAGCTCATAGCCCAGGGGGGTGAGCCGCTGGTCGGCGTTGTCCTGGCGGTGAAGCAGGCGGTACTCGGTGCGGGAGGTCATCATGCGGTAGGGTTCGTTGGTGCCCTTGGTGACCAGGTCGTCAATGAGTACCCCAATGTACCCCTGGTCCCGGCCCAGAATAAAGGGCTCCTTGCCCTGAATTTTCCGAGCGGCGTTCACGCCCGCCACAAAACCCTGGACGGCGGCCTCCTCATAGCCGGAGGAGCCGTTAAACTGTCCCGCGCCGTACAGGCCGGGGACGGTCTTGACCTCCAGAGTGGCCAGCAGCTGGGTGGGGTCAATGCAGTCGTACTCGATGGCATAGGCGGGACGGGTCATCTCGGCCTGCTCCAGGCCGGGGATGGTATGGAGCATCTCAATCTGCACCTGTTCGGGCAGGGAGGAAGAGAAGCCCTGGATGTACAGCTCCTCGGTGTCCAGGCCCATGGGCTCAACAAAGAGCTGGTGGCGCTCCTTGTCGGGGAAGCGGACGATTTTCGTCTCAATGGAGGGGCAGTACCGGGGGCCTACCCCTTCGATGGTGCCGTCGTAGAGGGGGGAACGATCCAGATTGGCCCGGATGATGTCGTGGGTCTTCTCGTTGGTGTAGGTGAGGTAGCACACTGCCCGGTTCTGGGGGTGCTCCCGGGTGGTGAAGGAGAAGGGCTGGGCGTCCGGGTCCCCCTCCTGAAGCTCCATCTGGGAGAAGTCCACGCTGCGGGCATTCACCCGGGGGGGCGTGCCCGTCTTGAAGCGGCGGATGGACACCCCCAGCTCCAGCAGTGACTGGGTGAGGGGCAGGGCGGCAGCCAGGCCGTCCGGGCCGGAGTCCCGCACGACCTCGCCCACAATGGTGCGGCCGCCCAGGTAGGTGCCGGTAGCAATAATGGCCGCCTTCACGGCGAACACTGCCCCGGTGTGGGTGACCACGGCGGAAACGGCCCCGTTTTCGGTACGGATGGCCACCACCTCGGCCTGCTTGACCCACAGGTTCTCCTGGCGCTCCAGGGTGTGCTTCATGATCTTCTGGTACTCCCGCCGGTCGGCCTGAGCACGCAGGGACCACACCGCCGGGCCTTTGCCCCGGTTGAGGATGCGGTACTGGATGCAGGCCTTGTCGGCGGCCCTACCCATCTCGCCTCCCAGGGCGTCCAGCTCCCGCACCAGGTGGCCCTTGCCTGTGCCGCCGATGGCGGGGTTGCAGGGCATGTTGCCCACCGCGTCAAGGTTAATGGTAAAACACACCGTGCGCAGGCCCATGCGGGCGGCGGCCAAAGCCGCTTCAATGCCCGCGTGGCCCGCGCCGATCACGGCGATATCATATTGTCCAGCGTCGTAATAGGTCATAAGTTCGTCTCTTTTCTCTCCGCAGAGCGGGGGAAACCCCAAAATAACTCCCGTATTTTATCACGTTTTTTTTCACCGGACAAGAGCCAGGGCGCCCATGGGCGGGGTGTGCTTTTCCACTTGTGTCTTTGCACAAAAATATGGTATAATAAGTAGTGATACTGCCGCAGTATGCTTGCGGCAAGCTGGGAGGAGGTGACTGCCGGTGAAGTACAAAGAGTGGAGTATGCCCTCGGGCAGCCCCAGGGTGCGCCAAAATCTGGAGGCGGCGGGCATCCCTGCCCTGCTGGCGGCCATCCTGGCCGCCCGGGGCATCACCCAGCCTGACCAGGCCCGGCGGCTGCTCACCCCTGGAGCGGAACCGGTGCTGGACCCCATGCTGCTGCGGGACATGGACCGGGCGGCGGCGCGGGTGCGCCGGGCGCTGGAGACAGGGGAGCACCTGGCGGTCTACGGGGACTACGATGTGGACGGCATTACCTCCACCTGCCTGCTTACCGACTGCCTGCGGCGCATGGGGGGACAGGTGACCCCCTACATCCCCGACCGTTTGGAGGAGGGGTACGGCCTCAACCTGGAGGCCATCCACACCCTGGCCGACCAGGGGGTGACCCTCATTGTCACGGTGGACTGCGGCATCACTGCCGTGGAGGAGGTGGCCTTTGCCGCCGGACTTGGTGTGGACGTGGTGGTTACCGACCACCACGAGTGCAAAGACCCGCTGCCCGCCGCCGTAGCGGTGGTGGACCCCCACCGTTCCGACTGTCTCTACCCCTTCAAGGGACTGGCCGGTGTGGGCGTGGCATTGAAGCTGGCCATGGCGGTAGCCGGGCCGGAGCGGGCGCGGCAGGTATTTGAAGACTATGCCGATCTGGCCGCCGTGGGCACGGTGGCCGACGTGATGCCCATGACAGGGGAGAACCGCACCATCGTCCAGACCGGATTGGCCGCTCTGGCCCACCCCAAGCGGCTGGGTCTGGCCCAACTCATCCAGGAGGCTGGGCTGGGGGAGCGGCCTCTCACCTCGGTGTCCATCGGCTATACTCTGGCTCCCCGCATCAACGCTGCCGGACGCATGGGCAAGGCGGCTCTGGCCGGGGAACTGCTGCTGACCCACTCCCCCCAGCGGGCTCAGGAGCTGGCCCAGGAGCTGTGCCAGCTCAACCGGGAGCGGCAGAACATTGAGGGAGAGATTTTTCAGGAGTGCATCCAGCGCCTGGACCACCAGCCCCAGCAGGGGGCCATTGTCCTGGCCGACCCGGAGTGGCACCAGGGGGTGGTGGGCATCGTGGCCTCCCGCCTGAGCGAGAAGTATACCTGCCCCACCTTTATGATCTGTCTGGACCAGGGGATGGGCAAGGGATCCTGCCGCTCCTGGGGCGGGATCAACCTGTTTGAACTGCTCATGACCTGCGGCGACCTGCTGGAGAGCTTTGGCGGCCACGCTTTGGCGGCGGGCTTTATGGTGCGGGAGGAGAACATTCCCGCTCTGGCCCAGCTGCTCCGGCAGGGGGTGCTGGAGCAGCAGGCGGGGCAGGAGCCTCCCTCGGTACTGGAGACCGACGGCATCGTCCAGCCTCAGCAGCTGGATGTGGCCTCGGTGGAAGCGCTGGACGCTTTGGAGCCCTGCGGGACCGGAAATCCCCGCCCGGTGCTGGTCATTACCGGGGCCCATGTCCAGTCTGCCGTCCAGGTGGGCCGCGGCCGGCATTTGAAGCTGCGGCTGGAGGCCAGGGGGAGCGTGCTGGACGCCATCTTCTTCTCCGCCGACGCCGCCCAGCTGGGCGTGACTCCCGGCTGCCGGGTGGACGTGGCGTTTTATCCCCAGATCAATGAATTTCGCGGCGTGCGCTCGGTGCAGCTGCAGGTGGTGGATCTCCACCCTGCTCTCACCCGGGCGCAGATGGAGCGCTGCATTTACGATAAATACCGCCGGGGCGAGCTGCTTTCCCCCGACGAGGCCCAGTCCCTGCTGCCCGACCGGGCGGAGTTTGTCTGTCTGTGGCGCTATCTGGAGCACCAGAGCGGCCCGGGCGACTGCCTGGAGGACACCCTGGCCCGCATGACCCGCAGCGTGGCCCACTCCAGCGGCCGGCGGGAGCGGCCCAACCACACCCGCATCTGCCTGGAGGTGATGCAGGAGCGGGGACTGATCTCGCTGAAGGTCCAGTCGGGCCGAGTGCACATCACCCTGCACCGGCTGGAGCATAAAGTGGACCTGGAGGCTTCGGAGATCCTGCGCCGTCTGCGGGCGGCTCTGCAGGAGTAGAGCCGGGGCCTGCCCCTGTTACTTTCGATTGTCGAGGTGATTCGATGGACCCCATTTTGGAACGCTATCATGCGCTGGAAGATAAAGTCAGCGCATATACTCCGAATCTGGATACTCAGCGGCTGTTTGCCGCCTTTACCTATGCCGACGCCGAGCACCACGGCCAGCTGCGCAAGAGCGGCGAGCCCTATATCATCCACCCCCTGGCCGTGGCCGACATTGTGGCCGACCTGGGGCTGGATGTGGACAGCGTCATCGCGGCCCTGCTCCACGACTGCATCGAGGACACCAACGCCACCCACGACGAGATCGCCAAAAAGTTCGGCGCGCCGGTGGCCGCGCTGGTGGAGGGCGTCACCAAGCTGACGAGGGTGCAGTATGTCTCCAAGGAAGAGGAGCAGATGGAGAATCTGCGCAAGATGCTCATGGCCATGGCCCAGGACATCCGGGTGATCCTCATCAAGATCTGCGACCGCCTTCACAACATGCGCACCATGGAGTACCAGTCTCCCAAGAAGCAGCGGGAGAAGAGCCTGGAGACCATGGAGATCTACGCCCCTCTGGCCCACCGCTTAGGTATGCAGAAGCTCAAATGGGAGCTGGAGGACCTGTCTCTTCGTTACCTGGACCCGGTGGGGTACAAGGAGATCGAGGAGGAGATGGCCAAGCGCTCCGCCGCCCACGAGGAGTTTCTGGCCTCCATCCAGCTGCGCATCCAGCAGCGGCTGGAGCAGGAGGGCATCCGATGCAAGGTGTACGGCCGGGTGAAACACACCTACTCCATCTACCGCAAGATGTTTGCCCAGAACAAGACCCTGGATGAGATTTTCGATCTGTACGCCTTCCGGGTCATCGTGGACGACATCCCGGAGTGTTATAACGTGCTGGGCTGCATCCACGATATGTTCAAGCCGGTGCTGGGTCGCTTCAAGGACTACATCGGCACCCCCAAGCCCAACATGTACCAGTCCCTGCACACCACCGTCATCGGCCGGGAGGGCATCCCCTTTGAGGTGCAGATCCGTACCTGGCAGATGCACCAGACCGCCGAATACGGCATCGCCGCCCACTGGAAGTATAAGCAGGGCATGGCCAACAAGAAGCTGGGCTCTGAGCAGGACTTTGAGTGGGTGCGCAAGCTGCTGGAGAGCCAGCAGGACACCGACGCGGAGGAGTTTGTCCGCACCCTGAAGGTGGATATGTTTGCCGACGAGGTGTTCGTCTTCACCCCCAACGGCGACGTGAAGAGCCTGCCCGCCGGAGCCACCCCCATCGACTTTGCCTACAACATCCACTCCGCCGTGGGCAACGGCATGGTGGGCGCCAAGGTCAACGGCCGCATGGTGCCCTACGACACCCCCCTGAAAAACGGCGACATCGTGGAGGTCATCACCTCCAAGAACGCCAAAGGCCCCAGCCGGGACTGGCTGAAGATCGCCAAGAGCAACGAGGCCCGCAACAAGATCCGTCAGTGGTTCAAGCGGGAGCGCCGGGAGGAGAACATCGCCACCGGCCGCGCCCTCTTTGAGGCGGAGCTCAAGCATATGAAAATCCCCATGACGGCCATCACCGCCGAGGACGTGCTGCCCCACATCCTCCACAAGGTGCGCTTCGGCACTCTGGATGAGCTGTATGCCTCCATTGGCTACGGCGGCACCACAGCGGTGAAGAGCGTGGCCCGCATCAAGGACGAACTGGCCCGTCTGGGCCGTCTCCAGGCGGAAAAGGCGGCGGCTGCCGCCAAGACCACCGCCGAGAGCGTCATTGTCCCCGGTTCCACCGCCCAGACGCCCACCTCCGGCCAGGTCAAGCCCAAGCACTCCGACTCGGGCATCATCGTGGAGGGACTGGGCAACTGCCTGGTGAAGTTTGCCAAGTGCTGTACCCCCGTCCCCGGCGACCCGGTCATCGGCTTTATCACCCGGGGTTACGGCGTGTCCGTCCACCGCTCCGACTGCCCCAATGCCGCACCCGAAAAGCGCAAGCCCGAGGAGGCCGACCGCTGGGTGAAGGTGTCCTGGGTGGAGAGCAGCCTGCCCAACTACAAGACCGCCCTGGAGCTTTCCTCCAAGGATCGGGACGGCCTGACCCTGGATGTGGCCATGGCCCTGTCGGCGGCCAAGGTGAAGGTGAATGCCCTCACCGCCCGGTCTCTGCCTGACGGCCACGCCAGCATCAATATCGTGGTGGAGGTCAAGGACAAAGAGGAATTGGCCACCGTCATCAACAAACTCAACAACATCCAGGGCGTGTATCATGTGGCCAGAGCGTCTGGCAAATGATGAGTTAGGAGGGGGTCATGGTGCTTGAGATTTTAGGCGTTCTGTTTGTCTGGAGCTGGCCTATTTGGTCGTTTGTATTTATTTTCAGCCTGATTTCGGCCATCAAAAAGGCAGTCCAAGCGCCGGATGACATAGAGAAAAACCCCGCCCTGTGGCCCGGTGTATGGGCTTCGGTATCTCTGAGTGTGATTTTGGGCGGAATGGTTTCTCTGATCATCTTGGCAACCAGATAAAATAGATAGAATTCAGTTAAACGGAGTCGAATGTTATGCGAGCTGTTGTTACCCGGGTGTCCTCCGCCTCCGTCACCATCGACGGAACCGTGCGGGGCGCCATTGATCAGGGCTATCTGGTCCTGCTGGGGGTCGGTCCCCAGGATAATGAGGCCGTTTGCGATAAGCTGGCC
Organism: Flintibacter sp.; assembly: GCF_046973065.1. Taxonomy (NCBI): domain Bacteria; kingdom Bacillati; phylum Bacillota; class Clostridia; order Eubacteriales; genus Flintibacter; species Flintibacter sp. The sequence goes on from NZ_JBKVXZ010000013.1 coordinate 54,432, forward strand.
GAAAAGATCTGCAATCTGCGGGTCTTTGAGGACGAAAACGGCAAAATGAACTTGAATCTGGAACAGGTGGGCGGGTCCTTGCTGGTCATCAGCCAGTTTACCCTCTACGCCGACACCAAGAGCCGCCGCCCCGGCTTTACCGGGGCCGCCAAGCCCGATGTGGCTATCCCCCTCTATGAGCGCTTTCTGGACCAGTGCCGCCAGAAGGGCTTCCGGGTGGAGCACGGGGAGTTTGGCGCGGATATGAAGGTGGCTTCGGTGAACGACGGCCCCGTCACCATTCTCTTCGATACGGAACAGGGATAAGGAGGAACGACCCATGAAGGTATCTGTCATGCAGGTGGGCCCCATCGGCACCAACTGCTATTTTCTCCAGGATGAGGAGAGCGGCCTGATGGCCATCATTGATCCCGGCGACGACTGGGAGCGCATCCTCCACCAGGTAAAGAAGGCGGAGGGCGAGGTGAAGTACATCCTCCTCACCCACGGCCACTACGACCACACCACCGCCGTGCCCGACCTGGTAAAGGCGCTGCCCGGTGTGCAGGTCTACATCCACCAGGCCGACGCCAACGGGGCGGGCTCCCAGCTCTTCCCCCTGGCCGCCCAGGTAAAGGATCTCAACAACTACGACGAGGGGGACACCCTCTCCCTGGGCTCTCTTACCATTGAGGTGCTCCACACCCCCGGCCACTCCAAGGGCTCTGTTACCTTGAAGGTAGGGGATGTGCTCTTTACCGGCGACACCCTGTTCTGCGGCTCCTGCGGCCGCACCGACCTGCGGGGGGGCAGCTACGAGGAGATCATGGCCTCCCTCAAGCGGCTGGGCGAGCTGGAGGGAGACTTCCACGTCTGTCCCGGCCACGACCGCACCTCCACCCTGGAGCGGGAGCGGAAGTATAATCCCTTCCTGCTGGAGGCCATGGGCGCGCGATGAAGCTGTATTGGAACCGGGGCGACTACGACTGGCAGCCAGAGCGGTATAAGTACTCGGTGGAGCAGATGATGCTCACCCTCTTCCCCGGAGAGCGGCCCGAGTACCCTGAAGAGCCTGCCGGAGCAGGGGAGGACTGGGCCCGTTTTGCCGTCACACCGGGAGAGAAGTGGGTCACCGTCACGGCCCAGGTGGCGCGGGAGGGCCGTCAGGCCCAGGGCCGCGCCCGTTTTCCCAGGGAGAAACTGGACGAGCCCGCCGAAAAGGTGTATCATACTGTCCAGCACGGACTGAAGATGGCGTTTTACCGCGCGGGAGTGACCCTGCTGGGCCAGGAGCCCCCCTGGGGCGCCCTGACTGGAGTGCGCCCCGTGAAGCTGCCCACCCGGGCCATGCTGGCGGGCGCCACACCCAGGCAGGCCCAGCTGGAGCTGGAGCGGGACTTCCGGGTCTCTCCGGTACGGGCCTCTCTGGCGGTAGGCTGCGCCAAGGCCAGCCTGGCGGTGGACCGGGATTTGCGAGACGACCAGGTGTCGGTGTACATCGGCGTCCCCTTCTGTCCTACCCGGTGCGCCTACTGTTCCTTTGTCTCCGCCGACGTGGGCCGCACCTTAAAGCTGGTAGAGCCCTATCTGGAGGGCGTTTTGCGCGAGATCGCCGTCACCGGCGAGAGTCTGCGCCGGGCGGGCAAGACCGTCCACTCCCTGTATGTGGGGGGAGGAACCCCCACCACCCTGTCCGCTTCCCAGCTCTCCCAGCTGCTGGAGGCCGTCCACCGGGAGCTGCCGGTGGAGCACTGCGTAGAATATACCGTGGAGGCCGGCCGCCCTGACACCATCGACCGGGAGAAGCTGCTGGCCCTCCGGGAGGCGGGCATCGGCCGCATTTCCATCAATCCCCAGACTCTGGAGGATCCGGTGCTCCAGGCCATCGGCCGCCGTCACAGCGCCAAGGACATTCTGGACGCCTACGCTCTGGCCCGGGAGGTGGGCTTTGATTCCATCAACATGGACCTCATTGCCGGGCTGCCCCGGGACAGCTTTGAGGGCTTTTGCCGCTCCCTCAATGGAGTGCTGGCCCTGGAGCCGGAGAATATCACCGTCCACACCCTGGCCCTGAAAAAGGGCTCCCGGCTCATGGAGCAGGGCGGCGCCCTGCCCAGCGGCGAGGAGACTGCCCGGATGCTGGACTACTCCCTGGAGTGCCTGAGCGGCAAGGGGTATCTGCCCTACTACCTGTACCGTCAAAAGTATATGTCCGGCTCCCTGGAGAACGTGGGCTGGTGCCTGAGCGGCCAGGAGAGCGTATACAATATCGTCATGATGGAGGAGCTGCAGACGGTGGTCTCCATCGGAGGCGGCGGCGTCACCAAGCTGGTGGATCGCGCCGCCGGTACCATTGTCCGTCAGCCCAACCCCAAATATCCCCACGACTATCTGGCCGCCCTGGACCGGGTCCTGGCCCAGAAGGAGGAACTGGCGGCCTGTTTCCTTCCCACTCAAAACTGATGTAGTTTTTGATCAAACGCGCAGAACCCGTTTGCGCGTTTGATAGCGCCAAAGGCGCGTCAAGAACTGATCAGACGGCTTTTGCGGCTTCTGCCGCAAAAGGGCAGCGCCTAAGGCGATGCCTCTCTCATAGAAACCCGGGGTTTTTATGAGAGAATAGTATGAAAGGAGCGTTCCCACCATGGCTTACCAGTTACAGGAGATCAACCGCCGGATCCAGAGCGATGTGAAGGAATTTTTAGCCGAGTGCGACGAGAACTACAACCAACGGGTCTCTCTGGCGGCGGATAAGATTCTCTCCAATATTGAGCGCAGCCCCATCGTGCTGCTCTCTGGTCCTTCCGGTTCCGGCAAGACTACCACCGCCATGAAGATCGCGGAGGAACTGCAGCGGCGGGGAGTCAACACCCACGCCGTGGCGATGGATAACTACTTTACCACCATCAACCCCCGCACCGCGCCCCGCACCCCCGAGGGAGATATCGACTATGAATCCCCCCAGTGCCTGGACATGGAGCTGCTCTCCCGCCATTTTACCGCCCTGTCCAACGGGGAGGAGATTCTCATTCCCAAGTATGAGTTTGTCCGCCAGATGCGCAACGACAGCCGGGGCACTCCCCTGAAGCTGGGGAAGAATGAGATCGCTATTTTTGAGGGCATCCACGCCCTTAACGACCAGATCGCCGGACGCCATCCCCAGGCCACCAAGCTGTATATCTCCGCCCGTTCCAATGTGAACGAGGGATCGGTGCTGCGCTTCAAGGGTACCTGGATGCGCCTGACCCGCCGGGCGGTACGGGACTACAACTTCCGGGGCACCGATGTGGAGGATACCCTGGACATGTGGGCCAATGTGCGCCGGGGCGAGAAGCTGTATATCTCCCCCTTTAAAAACAAGGCAGACATTATTTTCGACTCCTCTCTGCCCTACGAGGTGTCGGTCATGAAGAATTATGCGCTGCCTCTGCTGCGGGCCGTGCCTGAAGAGAACGACCGCCGCAGTGAGCTGCTGGAGTTCATTGACGCCTTCCGCTACTTCCAGCCCATCGACCCGGAGCTGGTGGCCAAAGACTCCCTGCTGCGGGAGTTTATCGGCGGAGGGAGCTACTCCTACTAAGCATTTTCCCTATCCCAAGTTTGTTTGGAGGTCCAAATATGCCAGACCGTTCCGTATACAATTCCAGAGATCCCCGCTGCAAAACCCCTTACGGTGCCGTTCCATCAGGCACCAAGGTGCAGCTCACCCTGCGCCCCCTGCGCGCGGAAGGGTTTTCACGGGCGACCATGTCCGCCCGCTTCGAGTTCCGGGATGACGCCACCGTCACCTTGAATATGCCCTGGTCGGGGCTGGACGGAGCCCGGGATCTGTTTACCTGCACCCTGGACACAGGGGACTATGTGGGACTGGTCTGGTACTCCTTTGGTCTGGAGCGGCTGGACGGAAAGGGTCGGAAGATGTTCGGCCCCTACCAGCTCACCGTCTACGACGGGGGAGAGGTGGTGCCGGAATGGTTTGGCGAGGGGACGACCTACCAGATCTTCCCCGACCGCTTCCGCCGCACCCGTGTACCCGATCCCCAGGGTATGGTGGGAGGACGGTGGGTCCACACCGCCTGGCAGGAGGAGCCGGAGTTCCGCCCGGACAAAAACGGAGAGATCCGCAACCGGGACTTCTTCGGCGGCGACCTGAAGGGCGTCATGGAGAAGCTGGACTATCTCCAGGGCCTGGGGGTGGAGACCTTGTACTTCTGCCCCATCTTTGAGGCGGCGGAGAACCACCGCTACGGTACCGCCGATTACAGCAACATTGACCCCATGCTGGGCACCGAGGAGGACTTTACCCAGCTTTGCGCCATGGCCCACCAGAGGGGGATGCGGGTGATGCTGGACGGCGTGTTCAACCACACCGGCTATGTCAGCCGCTACTTCAACGGTGACGGCTTCTATCCCACTCCTGGCGCTTGCCAGAGTGAGGATTCTCCCTACCGCTCCTGGTTTAACTTTATTCACTGGCCGGACCAGTATGAGAGCTGGTGGGGCATTTACTCCCTTCCCGCGGTGAACGAGCACGACCCCTCCTACCGGGAGTTTATCTTCGGCGGGAAAGACAGCGTGGTGCGCCGGTGGCTGCGGGCAGGGGCGGACGGCTGGCGGCTGGACGTGGCCGACGAGCTGCCCGACGACTTTGTCCGGGGCATCCACGAGGCCGCCCGGGCGGAGAAGCCCGATGCGGTGATCATCGGCGAGGTGTGGGAGGACGGCTCCACCAAGGTGGCCTACGGCGTGCGCCGGCGGCACATCATGGGCCGGCACTGCGACGGCCTGATGAACTACCCCTTCCGCAACGCGGTACTGTCCTATTTAAAGGGCGGCGATGCCGCCGACTTTGTCAATGCCATGGAGACGCTGCGGGAAAACTACCCCCGCTTTGCCTACTACTCTGCCATGAACTCTCTGGGTACCCACGACACCGCACGTATCCTCACCTTGCTGGGGGCGGAGGAGGGCTGTGAGCACCAGAGCAAGGAGTGGCGCTCCAACTACCGCCTGGGACCTGACCAGCGCCGCCGGGCCAAGGAGCTTTTGAAGCTGGGGGCGGCCCTGATGTTTGCCTTCCCCGGCTCCCCCACCGTGTACTACGGCGATGAGGTGGGCATGGAGGGCTTTGAGGACCCCTTCAACCGCCGCACCTTCCCCTGGGGAAGGGAGGACTCGGAGCTGATGGGCTGGTTCTCCCGCCTAGGCCACATGCGCAAGCAGAGCCCCGCCCTGCGCCAGGGAGATATCCACTACCGGGTGGGCAAGGGTCCTGTGCTGGCTTTCACCCGCACCCAGGGAGAGGAGACCATCCTGGCTGCCTTCAATACCGGCAGCGAGGAGGCCACCCTGCGCCTGCGGGAACACGAGGGCGTGCAGCTGCTGCTGGGCTCCGCCCGGTTCCACATCGGCCCTGAGGGACATCTGCTCACCTTGCAGCCCCGTACCGGCAGCCTGCTGCAGATTGTACCCATGGAGGAAGAAGAATAAAAAAATCCTGCTGTCTCAGACAGCAGGATTTTTTTATGGCGAGACCGCACAATTCGACAAGAATGATTTGCGAGCAAATTTTTTGTCCGGATGCGGCGCGATTTTGCGACAATACTGGATGTATTGTAAGAAATCGCAACAAAATCCGGGCGCAAAATTTCCGCAAAGCATCGCAGGTGCATTTGTGCGGTGTTGCCTTATATATATCGCTCTAAAATCAGCATGATCCGGCCCTTTTTGGACTGGCCCAGCACTTCTTTGACCACGCACTTGCCCAGCCCCCGGCAGGAGAGCACGTCCCCCTGCTCTACGGTGCGGTCGCTTTTCATACACTCCCGGTGGTTCACCGATACCCGCCCGGCGCTCACCAGCTGAGCGGCCTTGGAGCGGGAGGTAGAAAACCCGGAGGCCAGCACCGCGTCCAGCCGCAGGGCGGCCACCGTGTCCCGGATGGTCTTCACCTGAGGCGGCTTGGGGGTGAGCTCCGAGAGGGAAATCTCCCGCAGCTTGGCCTTCCACCGACCGGCGGACTCCCACTGGCTCAAAAGGATGGGCAGGGCGTCCCGCAGGGCCAGGACCTGGCAGCGGTTTCCCTCCACCAAAATGTCCCCCAGCTTCTCCCGGGTGATTCCAAGCCCCATGAGGGAGCCCAGAATGTCCCGGTGGGACAACTCTGCCCCGTTGGGGAAGGTGGCCTCCAAAGCGGCCAGAGGACCCTCCGGGTCGGCGATGGCGTCCTCTTCCTCCTGCCAGTCGGGGAGAAAGAGACACACGGTGCGCTCGGCATCGGGGTAGCCGCCGAAAAACACGTGCCGGGGGTGCCCCCAGGCGGAAAGTAAATCGGTCACGGACGCCCGCTCTCCCGGGGAGAGAAAGGGGGTATGGGCGGGGATGCCCCGGTTTTGGGACAGCTCCAGCTTGTCCAGCACCCGGGAGAGAAGCACACGCTCCTCGCCGCTGCGGACGCAGCGGTCCAACAGTTCGGTCTTTGTCATCTCAGTAGCGCCGCACCACCGCTACCACCTGGCCCAGGATCTGGGCCTTGGTGCCGTCGATGGGCTGATACTCGTCGTTGGCCGGCATGAGCCACACCTTGCCATCCCGGCGGCGCAGGGTCTTCACCGTGGCCTCGTCCTCGAAGAGGGCCACCACGATCTGGCCCGACTGGGCCTCGCTCTGCCGGTGGACCACCACCAGGTCACCGGGGAGAATGCCTGCCCCCAGCATGGACTCGCCCCGCACCCGCAGGGCAAAGTGCTCTCCAGAGAGACCCTCGGTATCAAAGGTAAGGTAGTCCTCAATGCACTCCTCAGCCAGGATGGGGGAGCCGGCGGCCACGTTGCCCACCACGGGGATCTGGTTGGCGTGGGGATCGGTCTCCTCCGCCACCGGGCGGGGGGACACGCCGGGCAGGGAGATGGCCCGGGTCTTGCCCTCGGCCTTGACGATGACCCCCGCCTCCTCCAGCCCTTTGAGGTGGAAGTGGACCGTGGAGGGGGACTTGAGGCCCACGGCGGCGCCGATCTCCCGCACCGAGGGGGGATAGCCGTGCTCTGCCGTGAAATCCAAGATATAATCGTAAATTTTTTGCTGTTTCGGGGTCAGCGTTTTCATAGCCAAGCTCCTTCCCGGACACACTGGGCGGCGTGGTTTTATTTTGCAAATATTGTACCATATCCCCCTTTGGAAGTCAAACGGATGTTCCAAATAAATGCAATTTGCGGCATTTGTGAACAAATTTTGAATCTGCCCGCTCCCGCCTTGACATTTTGGCCCTCAGTGCTAAAATGTTCAACATGTTAATGATTAAGCTGTTAACGAAAAACGTCGAAGGAAGGGAGGGAACTGCGTGGCAAACCTTGGCATTGATCTGGGGGTGCTGGAGCATAAACTGCACCAGGCCCACCGCAATGCGGTGCAGGCGGAGCTGAATGCTGCCGGCTTGCAGGAGGTAGGTCACCCGCTGCTGTTGTGCATTTTGCGCAGTGCGGGAGACCGCTGTCCTGACGGACAGGTCCAGGCCCAGCGGGAGCTGTCCACTCTGCTGGATATTTCTCCCGCGGCGGTAGCAACCTCGCTGAAATCCCTGGAGAAAAAGGGATATATCCACCGGGAACCTGAGCCCGGCGACGCCCGGCGCAACCGGGTGAAGCTGACCGACAAGGGCCAGAAAGCGGTGGATGACTGCTTTGCCTGCCTGCAGCGGGTGAACCGGCGGATGTACGCCGGCTTTACCACCCAGGAGCAGACCCAACTGCACGGCTTTTATCTCCGTGCGCTGGAGAACCTGCGTCTGGACCAACCATGACCCCTTGTAGGGAAAGAAAGGAAGATCGGACTTGCTTCAACTGTTTTTGACCCACCTCCAGGGCTACAAGCGGCAGGCCGTCAAGGTCCCCATCCTGATCGTTCTGGAGGTCATCTGCGAGCTGCTGCTCCCTCTGGTGATGTCGGAGATCGTGGACACCGCCATCCCCACCGGCGATGTGGGCTACATCTTTAAAATGGGCCTGGTGATGCTGGCTCTGGCAGGTGTGGCCATGTTCTGCGGTGTATTTGCCTCCAAATATGCCGCCTTTGCCAGCCAGGGGTTCGGCGCAAACCTGCGCCAGTGCCTCTTTGACAAGGTGCAGGAGTTCTCCTTTGCCGACATCGACCGCTTCTCCTCCGCCTCCCTTATCACCCGTATGACCAACGACGTCAACGCCATGACTATGATGCTGGCCATGGGCCTTCGGATGCTGGTGCGTGCCCCGGTGATGCTGGTGGCCGCTTTGTGTATCAGCTTTACCCTCAACGCCAAGCTGGCACTGGTGCTGGTGGTGGTCATTCCCCTGATGCTCATTGCGGTGGGCGGACTGATGTTTATCTGTACCCGCCTGTTTGAAACCATGCAGAAGAAGATCGACAACCTGAACAACACCCTCCAGGAGAACCTGGTGGCCATCCGAGTGGTCAAGATCTTCGTGCGGGCCGACTACGAGCGGAAAAAGTTCAAAAAGTCCAACGATGAGCTGATGGATGCCGCCCTGGCCGTTGGCCTGCGCATCATTGCCATCCTGCCCATCATGATGCTGGCCATGAACGGCGCCACCGTGGCGGTGCTGTACTTCGGCGGCCGGATGGTTATGAATGCCACCTTTGATCTGGGCCAGCTGCAGGCCTTCATCAACTACATCGTCCAGATCCTCATGAGCGTGATGATGGTGGCCATGTCCCTGCTGCAGCTCTCCCGTGCCCAGGCCTGTGCCCACCGTATTAACGAGGTTTTGAGCACTGAGCCCTCCGTGGAGGATAAGCCCGAGGCTGAAAAGCAGGTCCTGCCCGCTCCCAAGGGCGAGGTGGAGTTCCGGGATGTGTCCTTCAAGTATGTGGCCACCGGCACCGGCGACGATGTGCTCTCCCACATCAGCTTTGACGTAAAGCCCGGCCAGTTTGTGGCCATCGTGGGCGGCACCGGCACCGGCAAGTCCTCCTTGGTGAACCTCATCCCCCGCTTCTACGACGTCACCGGCGGCGCGGTGCTGCTGGACGGCGTGGACGTGCGGGACTACCCCCTGGAGGAGCTGCGCAGCCGCATCGGCATGGTGCTCCAGACCAACGTGCTGTTCACTGGCACCATCCGGGAGAACCTGAAATGGGGCAAGGAGGACGCCACCGAGGAGGAGATCATCCAGGCGGCCAAGGACGCCCAGGCCTACGACTTCATCATGGCCCTGCCCGATGGCTTTGACACCATGCTCACCCAGGGCGGCACCAACGTCTCCGGCGGCCAGAAGCAGCGTCTGTGTATTGCCCGGGCTATGCTCCGCAAGCCCGCGGTGCTTATCCTGGACGACTCTACCTCCGCCGTGGACTCCGCCACCGAGGCGGCCATCCGGGAGTCCTTCGCCAAGAACCTGAAGGACACCACCGTCATCATCATTGCCCAGCGCATCTCCTCGGTGCAGTACGCTGACGAGATTCTCATTCTGGAGGATGACCACATCGCCGCCCACGGCACCCATGACGAGCTGCTCAAGAGCAGCCCCATTTATCAGGAAATCTATCAATCTCAGCAGGAAGGGGTGGGTGAATAATGCCGGGACCCAATCATGCCCCCAAAGGGGGATATCAGAAGCCCAAGAACATGGGCAAAACCATTGGCCGTCTGCTGGGTTACCTCACCCGCAGCAAGCTGCCGCTGCTGGCGGTGCTGGGCTGCCTGGTGATCTCGGTGTGTACCAACCTGGGCGGCTCCTATATGATGCGCGGCATCATCAACGACTTTATCTGGTCTGGCTGTACCGACGTGGCCGGCCTGGCCAAGTCCATCGCCATGCTGGTGGGCGTTTACCTCATCGGCTGTCTGGCAACCTACGGCCAGTCGGCCACCATGGTGCGTCTGGCCCAGCGGGGCGTCAACCGCCTGCGTAAGGACCTGTTTGATAAGCTCCAGGATCTGCCCCTGAGCTACTTTGACCAGCACCCCCACGGCGAGCTCATGAGCCGCTTCACCAACGACGCGGACAACGTACAGCTGGCCCTGGAGCAGAGTGTCGTCTCCCTGTGCTCCAGCTGCCTGATGTTTGTGGGCCTGGTGTGCCTGATGCTCTTCATCAACTGGAAGCTGTTTATCGTCACCGCCCTGCTGCTGGTGCTGACCATCCAGCTCTTTAAGAAGCTGGGCGGCCGCAGCCGCAAGTTTTATCAGCAGCAGCAGGCGGCTCTGGGCGATGTGAACGGCAATATCCAGGAGATGATCGAGGGCCTGAAGGTGGTCAAGGCCTTTACCCACGAGGAGCGGGCCAAGGAGGAGTTTAAAAAGCTCAACGAGACCTACCGGGACGCGGCCCAGAAGGCCAACTACTACTCCACCATGATCATGCCTGTCTCGGGCAACCTCATGAACATCAGCTACGCCCTCACCGCCGCCTTCGGCGGACTGCTGTCGGTCCTCCAGGGCTTTGACTTGGGCGGCCTGGTGGTCTACCTCAACTACTCCAAGCAGGTGGGCCAGCCCCTCAACCAGATCTCCCAGCAGATGACCACCCTCCTGTCCGCCCTGGCGGGCGCCGAGCGGATCTTTGAGGTCATGGACACCCAGCCTGAGGTAGATCAGGGCTGCGTCACCCTGGTGGGTGCCGAGAAGGACGCCAACGGCACCCTGCGGGAGTACACCGGCTCCGGCCGGCCCCACACCTGGGCCTGGAAGACCCCCCGCAGCGCGGGGATGACTCTGGTGCCTGTGCTCATTGGCCCGGGGGACACTCCCATTGAACTGGGCCAGGCGGTGCGGGAGCAGAAGGACCTGCGGCTGCTGGCTCCCCACCAGGATTCCACCGATGGGATCTGGGTGCGGGTGGAGCCGGACGGCACGCTGACCCCCATCACCGACCCTGCGGCCCTGGCCAATCACGGCTGGGCCTGGAAGTATCCCGACCGGGAGGGCAAAAACACCCTGCACATCATCCGCGGCACCGTGCGCAATGTACCCGGGGAGGACTTCTATCTCACCGAGCTCAAGGGCGCGGTCCGCTTCAACCACGTGGACTTCTCCTATGTGCCCGGCAAGCGGATTTTGAAGGACGTGTCGGTGTACGCCAACCCCGGCCAGAAGATCGCTTTTGTAGGCTCCACCGGCGCGGGCAAGACCACCATCACCAACCTCATCAACCGCTTCTACGAGATCGAGGGCGGTCTCATCACCTACGACGGCATCGACGTCAAGTCCATCCGCAAGGACGACCTGCGCCGCTCTCTGGGTGCGGTGCTCCAGGATACCCACCTGTTTACCGGTACTATTATGGATAACATCCGCTATGGCCGCCTGGACGCCACCGACGAGGAGTGCATCGCCGCCGCCAAGAGCGCAAACGCCCACTCCTTCATTCGCCGTCTGCCCGATGGCTACAACACTATGGTCACCGGCGACGGCGCCAACCTGAGCCAGGGCCAGCGGCAGCTGCTTGCCATTGCCCGGGCCGCCGTGGCCGATCCCCCGGTGATGATCCTGGATGAGGCCACTTCCTCCATCGATACCCGCACCGAGCGGCACATTGAGCAGGGCATGGACGCCCTGATGGAGGGCCGCACCGTCTTTGTCATTGCCCACCGCCTGTCCACCGTGCGCAACTCCAACTGCATCGTGGTCATCGAGCACGGCGAAATTCAGGAGAAGGGCGACCACCAGCAGCTACTGGACCAGAAGGGCCGCTACTACCAGCTGTATACCGGCCAGTTC